>CAZANH010000414.1:0-8038 GCA_964486515.1 uncultured Eubacteriales bacterium | reverse complement strand
ACAACCTCAGGTTGTCACTAACCCCGTCCCCTTTTCACCCCCCTTGATGTAGTCGGATAAAATACTTATAATGTTTGTATGAAAACATTAATAGTTGCAATTAATTCAAAATATATACACTCCGCTCTTTCAGTCTGGTACCTGAAGGCCTCATGTGATATTTACTGTGGTGAGGTTGTTGTCAGGGAATTCACAATCAATCAGAGGCATGCAGATATTTTCTTTGCCGTTTATCGTGAAAAAGCAGATAATATTGCATTATCATGCTATATATGGAATATCAGACAGGTGCTTGATTTAATAAAGGATATAAAAAAGGCTGCTCCGGAAACGCGGATTATTCTTGGTGGCCCTGAGGTTTCATTTGACTGTGGAAACATTATGCGGGAAAATCCTTCAATTGATTATATTATAAGGGGTGAAGGCGAGGATGTATTTAAAAAACTTCTTATGGACATTAAAAGGTCGGAAATGGGTATAATTGGCCAGGATATTCACAACATGAGTAAAATCCGGGGTTTGTGTTACAGGAACGGGGAAAAAATTATTGCAGGGAAACAATATAATATTGTTGAAAAACTTGATACAATAAAAAGCCCTTATACGGACGACATGTTACATAATATGATGGATAAAACAGTATATTTTGAATCTTCAAGGGGATGCCCGTTTTCGTGTACATACTGCCTGTCTTCAGCGTATGAGGGAGTGAGGTATTTCTCTCTTGAGAGGGTAAAGGATGATTTGCATACGATTATAAAAAAAGGTGTAAAGCAGGTAAAATTTTTGGACAGGACATTCAACTGTGATAAAAACAGAGCAAGGGAAATAATTAAGTTTATACTTGAATACGGTAATGATATGAATTTTCATTTTGAAATATGCGCAGATCTTGTTGATGATGAAATGGCTGGCCTGCTGAAAATGGCACCTGATGGATTAATACAGCTTGAAATTGGTATACAGTCACTGAATACACGTTCACTTGAATCAGTCAACAGAAAATCAAATATTGAGAAATTATTCCATAATGTCAGGAACCTTATGGAATTCGGAAATATTCATATACACCTGGATTTAATAGCCGGCTTGCCTTATGAAGGCCTTGAATTATTTAAGAATTCATTCAACGGTGTTTTTGAATTAAGGCCCCATTACCTTCAGCTTGGTTTTTTGAAACTACTTAAGGGAACTTTAATAAGGTATAAAAGTGATGAGCATGGTTATATATACAGCGAGCTTCCGCCATATGAAATTATCTCGAATTCATATATATCATTCGATGAAATATTAATACTTAAGTATATTGAAAAGGTTTTTAATATGTATTACAATTCGTCTGCTTTTATTAAATCACTTGATTATGCTATATACAAATATGGAGGTACCCCCTTTGATTTTTTCAGGGAGCTGTATGATTTTTTAAACATAAATTCATATTTTGTCAGGATGATTCAGTTAAAAGAAAAATATACTGTTTTGAAAATTTTCTTTAAAAGCATTTTTTCCGGTAAAGATATGAATATATTGAATGAGCTTTTAAAATTCGACTATTTTTCTTCAGGTGCTTCAAAGTCTCTTCCGAAAGAGATAGAAAGACCAGTGGTTCATGGTATTGATAACATGCGTTTTGATTTTTTAAACAATAAAAAAAATGTAGAACAATACCTTCCTGGTTTATATGGTATTCCTGTAAAACAGATAATAAAAAAGATTCATATCGAGATTTTTGAATTTGATGTAAAGGCCGATAAAAAAGAGTATTCTGATACATCTGCAAACAATTATAAAAAAACCTTGGTACTGTTTAATCATACGGAAAAGAATCCTGTTACAGGTCTCTACAATAGTTTTTCCTTCAAGTACCCCACTGATTTATATTGAGGAATATTTTTCTAAAACAGATAGCAAAGGCTTAAATAAATATTCTTCAAGCTAAGAGGGGGCTGTGAATAGTAAACATAGATAAAATTTTGCAAAAATATTGTAAGATATGGTTGAAAAACAATAAAATATTAATTATAATAAAATATATAATATTTAATAAATGCAGGGTGTGATGGGGGGTATTATGAAGGTCGCAAGTTTTTCCGGTTCTAAGGGGAGCGTTACAATAGAGGCATCCATAGTTGTACCGGTGGTATTTTTAAGCGTAATTGCTGTTTTATATATGGGGGTTTTAATGTATCACAAGGCATTTATATGCTCTGTTACATCTTCAGCAGCAGAAAGGGCTGCATTGTTATGGGGGAAGCATTATGATGATTTCGAATCCGGAAGTGGCGATACAGGAAAAATTTCAAGCGATAATCTCTATAGTAGGTTTTTTGAGGATAATTTGGATGACAGGAAATATTCAATAAGGGAATATATTTTTTCTGAACTGGACAGATGTGGTTTCCTGAAAGAAATTGAAAGAGAAGCTGATATACAATTAATTAATTATGTTGTATATAGAAAAATAAAAATAAAGGTGATATGTTCATATAAGAACCCTACGGCCGGATTCTTGAAGATATTTGGTGTTAGGGATACCTTTACTGTTGTATCAAGGAGAGAAGCGATTTTAAATGATACTCCTGAATTTATAAGAAACACTGATTTCCTTTGTGATGTAGAAAAAGAAATTGAGAATAAATATCCTGAGATTAAAAATATTACTGATAAAATACGAAATGGGTTTTATGATATTAAAAAGAATGTTGATGATATTTTCAGGTAAAACGCTGAAAACAATAAGGCAAAATAACAAAGGGCAGATATCCGTATACCTTGCAATTATATTATCATCAGTAATTTTGCTTAGCGGCGGGCTTGTTGATATTGCAAGGATTACCACCGGCAGGAAGTACGTAAACAGAGCAGGGCATACGGCTGCAAGAAGCGCATTGGCAAATTACAGTTCGATTCTTAAGGATAGATATGGGATTTTTGCCCTTGATCTCAATGGACACGTAAAACTGGAAGAGATAATAGAGAAATATCTTGATGCCAATATAAAAACAGAAGATGATACTTTTGACATATATGATTTCAGGGTAGAGAGTGTAAAAATAACACCCCTTTCCAATCTTGCAGAAAATAGGGTTATAAGAAACCAGATACTTGAATACATGAAGTACAGGGCTCCCAAGGAAATAACCGTAGAAATATTGGACAAACTCAAGGCTGTCAAGGATGCAGGAAAGATTTCAGGAGCCTATGAGAAAAAAACAGAAATTGACAAAAAACTAGAAAAGATTGATGAAATACATAAACAGCTGAAGAAAAATCTTGAGGGTACAATCGGAGATGGAATATATCAGAAATTATTTGTTTCAGGGTTTAATGAAGGGGGAATTAGGGAAAAGGCCGTTAAGCAAACTGTAGAAATGATTATCGAGCTTAAGGGACTGAGCCTGTATGAAAGAAATATAAAACAGGAAATAGATGCTTTGATGCTGAGTATAGCAGAAGAGGAGGAAAAAGAAGAAGAGGAAAACGGAAAGAATATTGAAGAAGAGGAGAAATCAAAGGAAGAAAATGATGAAGCAGAGGATGGCATTGAAGGTGAGATTAAAAACGAGAATGAAACTGAGAATGAGGGCGAAAGTGAAAGTGAGAACGAAATTGATATTCTAAATGAAAAACTGGAACTGAAATTGCAGGAATTGAATGATACGGAAGTAGATATTAAAAGGTTGAAAACCCAAATTAATAGTTTGCTGGGGAATCTTAGAATTGCTCAGACGAAAGCGTTTATTGAACCCAATGTGAAAGCTTTTAATAATATACAAAATATCGTAAAAATAAGCAGGGATGTATCCGTAAAAATTGACGGGCTAGACAGCTTTCTTAGGGAAATCTCGGATGGTGCAGGTGAATTTACACAGGGATTTGCGGGTACATTTTATGAGGATATTAATGAAATGAAGAAGCTTGTCTTTGATGCAAAGAGTGTTGCTGAAATATCCAATGCACTTTCCAGAAATATTGAATTCCTGAATAATGCACTTAATGACATTAAGGAGATTGAACAAATGATTGATACTCCGGAAAACATTTCCCTTTCGGCTAATGAATTGGAAAAAATGTTTAATAAAGTAATATCGGAGTACAATAACGGATTAAGGCATGTGTACGAATTTATACAATGTGAATCAGGTATTCCTGATCCAAGAAAACTGTATGAAAACGAGGTAAAAAAGTATTTTGCAATAAAAAACTATAAGGAAAGAAACATGATAGAAGAAGGTGTTGATGTATCCAAGCTTCCGTCGAGATTGGCTGAAGAAGAGTTATCCGATGAGACTTTATATGAAGGAGATCTTTCAAAACCTGGAAGTGATGTGGATTTTTCTAATAACAATACGGAATTTTCAATCAGAGGTTTTTCATTTATAAAATCCATTGGAAATTTTCTGGAAAAAAAGTTTGAGTCTTTAAGGGATGAAATATATATTGATGAGTACATAATTGGTACATTTAAGAATTCAGTTCCTGTATTGAAAGGGGAGGACGCCAATACTACGGCGAGAAATCTACGCTATATGGAAATACCGAAACTTGGGAGTTTTTTTGAGAGTGAGGTTGAGTACATATTAAACGGCAATGTTTCTGAGAGAGCAAACAAATTAATGACCGAGGGACAGATACTTCTTATAAGATTTGGCCTCAATACTCTCCATGTCTATAACGATTCGGTAAAAAAACAAACCGCAAGAGCAATAGCTGCCGCAGTAACCGGATGGTGGACAGGTGGTGCGGGGATACCAATTGTATCAAACCTTGTCATGTGCGGCTGGGGTATGGGTGAAGCTCTTATTGACCTGAAAGACCTGCTTGACGGTAGATCCGTACCATTGTATAAAACAAAAGAAAACTGGAAACTTGCTTTGAAACTACCGGGAAATCAAAAGCCAGAAAGCGATATAGACTTATATATGCCTGAATTTACATATTATGATTATCTCAGGCTTTTTCTTCTTTTGAGAGATTCTGACTGCAAAATGAACAGGATAAAAGATCTGATACAGATAAATACCGGAATGGAAAAAAATGATTTTGAAATATCGAAATGCAGTACCGTCCTGAGAGTAGAGATAAGCATATCCATGAGATATTTTTTTGCAACGGGGATGTTTTTCAAGGATGATAAAAAGACAACTGATGGAAAGCATCTTTTTAATATTGTGGTGTATGAGAGTTATTAGGGAAGTGATGTAGTGCGGAAAGTTGTATATCAAAGGAACAGGGAAACGCAAAGGGGTTCCGTAACAGTAGAAGCTGCTATTGTAGTACCGGCATTTCTATGTGTCATAATTTCCATTGTATTTCTCTTAAAAGCCGTATATATAAGAGAAATCATACAACATGCTATAGATGAAGCTGCTCGGGAACTTTCAACATATAGTTACGTAAGCTATGCAGCAGGTTTAAACGACTTGCATGATTCAATTGACAGCAGTCTAAATCAAGGCTCAAAAACCTTTGATACCCATGTTTCATCAATACTTGATTCCTACAGAGATTTAAACAGTGTTTTTGGTGCTTTAAATACAATAAGGGAAATAAGCAGTAACCCTCTTGGTGAACTGAAAAATATTGTTTGTAAAGTTTCAGATAATGTTTTTGAAGACATAAAAACAGAAAATATGATTCCTATTATTGATATGCTTGTTAAAAAGCACCTTTCATATGGAGAAATACAAGAAACAGAAACCGAGATGGTTGATGATGATTTGAAAAAGCTGAATATATCAAATGGTTTCGATGGGCTTGATTTCAGTAAATCAAGGATTTTAAAGGATGAGGATAAAAATATTGAAATAGTGGTTGAATACGTATTAAAACTTCCGTTGCCTTTAAATGTACTTCCTGAAATGCGGGTGACTCAAAAGGCTGTTTCTAAGGCATGGCTTGGAGGAGATAATGCCAGAAAACCTGTTGAAGAAGATATATGGTCACTTGATAATTTTTCAAGGGGAAAAAGGGTAAGAGAAATTTTTAAAGCAAACCTTCCATGGAGTTTTCCAGGTATATCCTCTTTTTATTCAGGAAAAGCGGTACTCATAAGAAGTATGGATTTAACGGCATTATCATACCAGACAGATAATGCCGTCAAAGAAAGGATATGTGAATATGTTGATGCACTTGTATCTTACCAGGGGCAGGAAGTCCCTTGGGGAAGTGAAAAAATTATTATAGAGGAATCAGAAATAAGGAGCAGGCAGCTTATACTGGTTATACCAAGGAATCAGGTAAAAAAGGAAATACTTGGCGCATTGAATTACTGCAGGCACTATGCTCAGAATAAAGGCATTTCTTTAAAAATTGAGTATTACGGATATAAATACATCAAGGATTGAATTGCATTTCACAGACACAAATTGGTAAATACAATATATTGACAGTATTGTCGTTCATCTACCAGACCATTAACCAGCAAAAGGGCTAATATACAACAAGTGATGTGCCCTGTTACTATTCATTCACAGCCACTTGAACTTGCAGCGTTCATTTCATGAAAATATTCTTCGAGCTAAGGGGGGGCAGTGAATAGTAAGGTGCCCTTTGCAATTTTTTGGGGATTAAGTTTTTTACAATTTACTATTGGTTTTAATAGTGATATAATTATTGTATAAGTATTGAAAGAGGCGGTGATTTAAAAATGGAAGGATATGAAGTTAAATCATATAAAGATAAAGTTGTTGTCAGTATTGATAAATCTGTAATTAAAACAGAACTTCTATTGGATATGCTTGAAAAACTTAGAATAGAATATTTGGCATCAAAAACAAACTTTGATGAGAATGTTATTGATTTTGCTGATGAGATAAAGACAAAATGGTGGAAGAACAATAAGGATGAATTTTTAAGGGAGTAGAAATGAAAATTGTAATTGATGCAAATATAATATTTTCACTGTTAATATCACAAAATTCAAACTTAAGGGAATTTATAAAAGAAAGAGAATACAAATTTTATGGAACATACATTTTGTCAGCGAAGAAATCATTTCTGTCGCAAACCGGAAAAAAGCATATGAATTATGCAAAGAAGTCGATGAAAAAGATACTCCGTTTGTTGCTTTATCATTAGAAATAGATGCATTGCTATGGAGCGGCGATAAAAAGCTAAAAGAGGTTCTTGAAAACAAAGGATTCAGTCAGTTCTTTATTTATTAGATGTTTTTAGCTTTTCCCATCCTGATTTTATTGATAGTTTTCGTAAGTATCTTACTTTTTGAATAATCTGCTGTAGACCACCAATCAGAAAAAGGTCTAATGCGTAACAAATTGCCTCAAAATAAGGAATTCAATTGAATTTCTCATGAGAACTTGCTATAATTCATATGTAAAATCGTAGTTGGTAGTATAGTAGATTATGGTTGTGAAATGCAGTATTATAATAAGTAATGTGATAATAATATTATAAAACTAAGGAGGCAGTTAAAATGTTGGTACTTGTAACCGGAGCTGCGGGTTATATTGGCAGCCATACGTGTGTGGAGCTTTTGGAAGCCGGATATGAAATTGTGGCGCTGGATAATCTGAGCAACAGCAAGGAAGAGTCGCTAAAGAGGGTACAAAAAATAACGGGAAGGACATTTAAATTTTATAAAACTGATTTGTTGAATCAAAAAGATGTTGAGAAAGTGTTCAAACAGGAAAATATTGATTCGGTAATACATTTTGCGGGGTTAAAAGCAGTCGGAGAGTCAATGTCCGTACCCCTTCGCTATTACTACAACAATATAACCGGAACATTGATACTTTGCGATTTAATGAAAAAATATAATGTGAGAAATATTGTGTTCAGTTCCTCGGCTACTGTTTACGGAGATCCTGACAGGGTACCAATAACTGAAAATTTCCAACTAAAACCTGTAAACCCTTATGGCCGTACAAAACTTATAATTGAACAAATACTTCAGGATTTGTATAATTCGGATAAAAGTTTCAATATTGCAATACTTCGTTATTTTAATCCTGTAGGTGCCCATTCGAGTGGAGTTATAGGAGAGGATCCAAACGGGATTCCCAATAATCTTATGCCC
>CAZANH010000413.1:0-7807 GCA_964486515.1 uncultured Eubacteriales bacterium | reverse complement strand
TGTGAAATATGCCCGGAAAGCACGCTTAGCCCTAAAGCTGCAGGAACCGTGACAAGCAAAAAATAGCGTACACCATGGGATATAAGTTCCTCTGCAAGTTTGCGGTTGTTCCCTTCCCATACCTTGAGAACCATGGGATAAATGCCTCTCATGATTCCCGCGATGAATATGCCTAAAGCGGCGGAAGCAATACTGTAGTTTGCGGTATATATCCCGTTTGCTTCATCACTCAGAAGGAATTTTATCATATACCTGTCGGATACATTCAAAAGCGTGATTGTGACAGTAACGCCCACTATCGGTATGCTGAAAGAAGAAAACCCTTTAAGTACATTGGTTGAAAATAAGGAAAACCTTATATACCTGTATATCCTGAGCCTGAGAACAACAGTAATTGTAATTATAAAATCAGTAACTATCATTGAAATCAGGGCACCCTCAATACCGGTTTTAAGGACCAGGACAAAAATAGAGGTCATAATCAGTTTTGCCGAAACGGAAAAAACAGAAAGTATCAAGTTAAGCCGGACTTTCCTTAATGCTGCAAGAATGCTTAAAAGCATGAAGGACGCACTGTATGTCGTAAACGCGAAAATACCTGCAAGCATTATTTTAGAAGAGGGTGTTTTGGTTATGGAAATAAAAATCATATATAACGATAGACTTGCCGCAAATGCAATCGCAGTTATAAGGAGCCATGCCCTGAATACGGTTGAATAAAAGAGTTCCAGGTTATTTTGTTTGTAATAATCGTTTACATACCTGTAAACCGAATGATAAAGCCATCCAAGTACGATAAGGAAAACTATCTGCAGACTCTGAAGCACAATATTGTAATTGCCGAAGTCACCGGGCAGAAACATTCTTGAATAAACTGATATTGTCAAAAAACCTATAAGGCCTTCAATTATCTTTGCCGGTATGTAAAGGGCGGTGTCCCTCGCCATACCGCTCTTAATATCTTTAATCATCATAAATTATCATATCTCCCAGGAAGTACTTTTTATTGCCAATTGATTATAACATTTGCAAAGCATTTTTTAAAGTACGGAAATTAAAAATTACGTGATTTCCTTATAAGATTTATGATGCCTTTTGACCCTAAAAGCAGCCATATTCCCAAAACGGTCATTATTCCATCCCTTATAAGTGAATATTTATATTCGATTATATGCTGGCTGGAACTGAAAACATCGGATTAACTCAAATTAATTGAATGTATCGTTCCACCATTCTTTCGATACCGTACAATTCCATTACCTTTTCCTGCGATCTTTGTCCCATAATGGTGAAAAGCTTATTATCGATTATATACTTCAATGAGGCATATAGAAGTTTGACATTCGCAGGAGGGTACACCATACCGTTATACATATGTTCAACGAGTTCCCTTGCTCCGCCTGTATCCGATATTACTACAGGTTTTGCCATTGCCATGCTCTCCAGTATGGCTATTGAGAATGATTCAACTGCCGTCGAACATAGTACGGTTATATCCATACACGCAACGTATGGTCTTACATCTTTTACAAAGCCCGTTATGATTACTTGAGATGAAAGGTTTTTGGAATGTATGAGTTTCTCAATTAAAATCCGCCTTTCACCGTCACCCACAATAAGAAGCTTTATTTTATATCCTTTATTTACAAGCATTTCTACTGCGTTAATAAGATTTTCATGCTTTTTTTCAGGCCTCAGGCAGGCATTTATCCCAATCACTATGTCATCGCAAAAAATTCCAAGCTCTGTTCTCAATTTCTCCGTTTCCGGTTTGAAATCACTGTACCTTTCAATGTCTATGCCGTTATGCACCACATTGGATATGGAGGGCTTTATTCCATACTTCCGGAGCCAGTATTGTTTCTGGTTTTTGCATACAAATATCACTTTCTGCATTCTGTTTACTATTCTTATATATATCAGGTTCTGGAGTTTTTCTTTAAGTGACCTTATTACGGTTGTGTGTATTACAACGCTTTTTACAAGTCTGCTGTCATGTAACAAGGTTGCAAGGTAACCGTACATCATCGAATAGGTGTTAACTGCAAGAAGACGGCCAGGTTTAAACCTCTTTAAGTTTTTTGCAATACGGCAAAGAACCAGGGGGTCGAAATATGCCCTTTTTTTAAGGGCAACAATCTCGATATTACCCTGCAGCCTTCCGGCAAGTCTCATATCTGAACCAAGGCACAGTAAAAGTATTTTAAAACCTCTTTTGCAAAACCTGTTTAAAAGTTCAATGGTCTGAATCTGGGCTCCGCCAAATGACAGATTATCAATAATAACAGCAAGCCTTTTCGTATAATCCAATACTTCGACCTCATTCTGGTTTGATTCTTGCAGCAAAATCAATTTTATTTTTTTATAAATCCTGTATACCCATGTATTTTTAAAGGTTTCCTTGTATAGCAGGAGCTTTTTTTTCGCGAAGTGCCTCGTCCTGGTACTCAACAGTATTGTTCTCGCTTTTGAAACTTCACCTCTTGAGAGAAGGCTGTATGCATATACAAGTTGTATCTTGGCAAGGTATTCTCTGGCATATTTTATTGAAGTACCTGGTATTTCCCTGTTTTTAACGGCGTTTCTCAATGTAGTGACAACAGGAAGCTCCTCATAGATAATATTATTCCAACATGCGCTGTTCTGTGCTCCTTGCAGGTATGTTGAGCAGGTTGTATTGGAGAATGCTACAGGATACTTCAAAGCAATCCTGCACCACATATCCTGATCCTCGCCCAGGGGGTGCCCTTCGGTAAACATACCTAATGTTTTAAAAACATCCGCAGGAACCGCGGCAGCAGACGTCCATACCGGCGTCTCTCCCAAAACTGATCTGAAATAGTCGGGAATCAAACCTTCCCAGGGTGGTTGGGGTAAGGCCTCAAATGATGGCCGCTCAATTGTACCATCCCCGTTTTTTATTTCAAATGCGGTAGCATATACCCCTGCACCAGGATAATTCTTTCTTAATCTCAGTATTGTCACTAAAAATTCCGGTTTCCACTGATCATCTGCGTCAAGAAAAGCTATCAGCCCGGAACGCGCTTCAAGTATACCACGGTTACGGGCGGCAGACACACCGGAATTTTGCTGGTTAAAAGCTCTTAAACGACTGTCGGAGAATCCTGAAACCACATCCATGCTGTTATCAGTCGATCCATCGTTTACAATAATTATTTCAAAATCATCAAACGTTTGACAAAGTACTGACCGTAATGTTTCACCTATATGTTTTTCCTTGTTGTACAAGGGAACAACAATTGAAACTTCGGGCATTTATTAATAAGCCCCCTTTTTTAAAATTATGGATAGTAGTATTCACTCACATTATATTTATGTATAATACAAATAAAGTGTTACATACCGCAGCCACCGGCCGCAACCAAAAAGTATGCCTCCGGCTACTTTTGCACATTTATTTGACATAAAACATATAATACTATTATTACAATACCGTTGTTATAAAAACGATGAAGGGAATGAACAATATGTATAATGTAAATAATACCAATCCTTATTATACGAATTCACCAATGAATAATCCAAACTATAATGCTTATGGAATGTATCCGGGGCCTTATTTTGGCAATATACCGATATATGACCCATACTCTATGAAACAGCTGCTTGACCAGTATATTTCTCCTAATGGTGAAGCAGAATACGGTAATCCAATCGAATTTAAAGATTATGGGCCAAATCCGTTTGTTGTTAATATCGAAAAGGCTACAAGGCAAAACAATAAATTTCGTGTTGCTTTATGGACAGGGGAGTATTTGCAGCTTACGCTAATGAGTATAAAGCCTGGAGAAGACATAGGTCTGGAAATCCATCGCAATCTTGATCAGTTCGTCCGTATTGAAGAAGGCCAGGGACTTGTTAAAATGGGTGACAGAAAAGACAACCTGAATTTTCAGAAAAAAGTATATGATGATTTTGCGTTTATCATACCTGCGGGTAAATGGCACAATTTAATCAATACAGGCTGCGGGCCGCTTAAATTGTACTCAATCTATGCACCGCCCGAACATCCGAAAGGTACAGTGCATGAAACCAAAGAGATTGCTGAAGCTGCAGAACATTAAATAATATATTGAATATTTATCCTTAAAACATTCTGATACCATACCGCAGCCTGCGGCCGCAACCAAAAGTATGCCTACGGCTGCGAGTAGTCAGTAGTCAGTAGTAAGAATTCAGAATACGGATTACAACTGTTATACGGTTTTGTTGCGATACGCATAAAAAAGTGTATAATAGGATATGGTAAAAGGTTGTTTTATGGAGGGAAAAAATGTTTAATGTACTGCATCTTATAAACTATCCCGGCAAGGGTGGGACAGAAAGGTATATTTTATCGCTTGCAGAGGGACTTCACAAGAACATGTGCAAATTTTACATGGCATGGTCAAAAGACGGCCCGTTGATTAAAAGCGCAGAGGAACTTGGAATTGAAACAATAAAAATCAATATGCGCAGCCCTTTTGATATAGTAGCGGCGTGGGAACTTAAAAAAATATGTAGCCAGTACTCAATACATATTGTTCACACGCATTTTTTAAGGGAAAGGTATATTGTGGTATTATCAAAATTGCTTGGCAACAAATGTGCCCTTATTAATACTGTTCATATTTTCAGCCCACGCAATATTTTAATTAATATATTAAATTCTATAGTTTCGCTTTTTGAAGACAGGGTTATAACAGTGTGTAAAGCTCTAAAAAAATATCTGATCGCTGCAGGGATGAATGAACAGAAAATTGATGTGATATATAATGGTATTGATCCAGATATCTGGAATGATAAAAGAACAGGTAATATCAGAAAGGAATTCGGAATATCGGATATTGATTTAGTAGTAGTTTCAGTAGCAAGATTTACTGGTGAAAAAGGGCATATATTTTTTCTTGAGACTATAAAGTGGTTTAAAAAACTAATTGCTCAAAATAACTACAAATTACCTGGTAAAATATATTTTCTTCTTGTTGGGGACGGTGAAATGCTGGATAAGTGTAAAAATTTTGCCGGGATGCTTAATATAGATGATATAACAATTTTTACCGGTTTCAGGAAAGATATTCGTGAAATATACCATGACAGTGATATATTTGTTTCACATTCTGAAAGTGAAGGATTAAGTATAGCAATACTTGAAGCGTTGGCTTGTGGCCTTCCGGTTATTGCTACTGATGTCGGAGGTTCGAATGAGATAATTGGAGGAACGTGTAAATGTGGTGAACTGGTACCATATGGAGACAAAAAGACATTTGCTGAAGTAATCGAAAAATATGTTAAAGACAAATATTTAAGAGAAAAATGTGCGGATAATGCAAAACAGTATGTAAATGATAGATTCAACCTTGAAAATACTGTTAAAAAGACATATGAAGAATATGTATCAAGTATAAAAGCAACTGATTAAAAACAGTAAACCAGATATTTAAATAATTATTTGCTTTGCCGATAAAATTAACATACGTTCAATATGGAGAGTGATAAAATGTATTCACTTTTTGGCAAATATCAAAAGAATCGCTCAATTGATGGAAACATACTGAAGAAAAACAGAATATCTCTTCTTATCTTGGATGAACGATGGAATAAATTATTTGATAATATGGTAAAATCCCATAGGATAAAAGCTTGTGAAAAAAAACTCAAGAAGTTTACAAAAAGACAGGTTATATTAAATGGGAAACAGATAACTGATATTATGACAAAGAGGAATAATATGAATCAGATTGCCAATCTTGTATCAAAGTCATATAAAGGTAAAAAGGAAGCTGCAGAAGATATTTTGCCTCTTGAAAAGGAAATAAAAAAAATAAACGGAAGAGCATTTAAAATAGCTCACGAATTGCAAGTATTAAATGATTTGATTGACAAGACAAATATTGAACTGCTTGAAAAAACAATTAATTTTGTATATCATACGTTGAAAAGGAATAAAAAAAGGCGCAAAAAGCTTGACAGGCTTGTTAATGATATGGATAATAAACTCAAGGGTATTATCAATAAAAGAAAATTAATTACAAAGAATAACAGTAATGTATATTGGTGTTTCCATAATTTGCTGGGAGCGGATGAAGTAGAAAAACTGGATAAAATATATTTGAATTAAAATAAACAGGGGAGCAAAATCAAATAATGGGAGAATTAAACATGGAAATAGCATTACCTTCGCAAATGAGAGAAGTAGACAGAATTGCCATAGAGGAATTTGGAATACCGGGTATTGTACTCATGGAAAATGCTGCTATAAATGTTGTTGCACAAGTTAAAAGAATTATGGATATATCCGAAAAAGAGATAGTGATTCTTGCCGGTAAGGGGAATAACGGCGGTGATGCTTTTGCGACGGCAAGGCATCTTTATAACAAAGGGGCGAAAGTCCATGTGTTTTTATTGTTTGAAAAAACGGCTGCCAAAGGGAATGCACTTACCAACCTTACAATATTGGAAAAGATGGGTGTCGAAGTGTTTGAGGCTACCAGTGAAGAAGCACTGGAATTTCTCAAATCATGTATAAATCTTGCAGACATTATAATTGACGGGATATTTGGTACGGGTATAACCAGACAGATAAAAGGGATACCGTATGAAGTTATCAGACTTGTTAATGAATCAAATAAAACCGTGCTTTCAATAGATATTCCTTCAGGAATAAACGGTGAAACCGGAGAAATTGAAGGAATATGCATAAAGGCTGATACTACTGTTACATTTGGCCTTCCTAAACCCGGTCTCTTATGTTATCCGGGACGTGAATACAAGGGTAAGCTTTTTACTGTTGATATTGGTATACCAGATGCTGCAGTGGGAAAAGCAGGGATTAAAACATATCTCATAGATAGAGGGCTTGTACAAAGTATTCTGCCTTACAGGAAATATGACAGTAACAAGGGGGACTATGGCAGAATATTTGTTATAGGAGGCTCAACGGGAATGACAGGTGCCTGCCATCTGTGTTCATCGGCTGTACTCAAAGCAGGTGGGGGGCTGGTTTATACGGGTATACCGGAAAGCATGGCACAATTATTTGATATGGTGTTTACAGAGGGTATAACAATTCCGCTTAATGATAACGGAAAGGGGTATCTGACAGCTTCCAGTCTTAAGAGAATAAACAGGGAATTTGAAAATAAAACTGTTGCAGCTTTGGGGCCGGGGCTTTCAATGAACGAAGATACAATAAAAACCGTTTACGGCATAATCGAACTTTCCAGAATACCTCTTGTTATTGATGCGGACGGGCTTAATGCGATTTCAAAAGACATATCCGTTTTAAAAAAACTGAAAGCAGAGGCTGTGTTAACTCCTCATCCCGGAGAAATGGCGCGTTTATCCGGTAAAACAATAAAACAGATACAATCGGACAGGATAACAGCGGCACGGAAATTTTCTACAGAATGGAAAGTTGTAATTGTTTTGAAAGGTGCGGGAACAATAGTCTCATTGCCAAACGGCAGCGTTTATGTTAATGCAACGGGAAATTCGGGTATGGCAACAGGTGGTTCGGGGGATGTCCTAACAGGTGTTATTGCAGGGCTTATAGGAGGGGGAATATGCCCTTCGGATGCAACTGTAGCAGGTGTATACCTGCATGGGCTTGCAGGGGATTTGGCTGCAGAAAAAAAGGGAGAACATGGTATCACATCAAAAGATATTTTGGAATGGATTCCGTATGCTTTGAAAGATACGATATCAAATAGAAAATTAAAAGATCAATCCGTTATGGGAGGACGAGGACTCATATGAGGTATCAGCTTAACAGGGCATGGGCTGAAATAAACCTGGACAGTATAGC
>CAZANH010000412.1:0-11963 GCA_964486515.1 uncultured Eubacteriales bacterium | reverse complement strand
GGGAATTTCCGACCTTATAGCGGTACCTGGGCTTGTGAATCTGGATTTTGCGGATGTAAAAACGATTATGTTGGATACAGGGCTTGCACATATGGGTATAGGAAAGGCATCAGGTGAAAGCAGAGCGGAAGAAGCAGCAAGACAGGCAATACAAAGCCCCCTTCTTGAAACTTCTATTGAAGGTGCGAGAGGTGTACTTCTTAATATAACAGGGGGAACCGATCTGGGATTGTTTGAGGTTAATATGGCTGCAGAACTGATACAAAAATGCGCGGATCCTGATGCAAATATAATATTTGGAGCTGTTATTGACGAAAATCTTAAAGATGAAATGCTTATTACTGTTATAGCAACTGGTTTTGATAAAGGCCAGGTTTTTAAAAAAGCTCGAAAAGCTGGAGATAAATTATCTGTGGATGAGAAATCTTTTGACTTGAATGAGGGAAAAAACTTAACCGAAGATGAACTAGATATTCCATCATTTATTTGGCGTAACAGGTTCAGGTAGTAAAAATGTAATATATCCCTTTATATGACAAGAACTTATGACATAAAAATAAAATTTATTAGTATATAATGATATCCATAATAAATCATAAATAGACAGATATCCGAATATATGTATGATAAGGGATTGTCTGATTGTGAGGGTTAAATTTGTGGATATATACCTAGATATACTAATAATGGAAAATGTTGTTATAAATTATTTTATACTCTCAATAACTGCGAGGTTTATAAAAAGAAAAATAACCAATTTGCGGCTTTTTCTTGGTGCATGTACAGGAGCCGCTTTTGTTGTTCTTATGGTAATGATGCCTGAAGTAAAAATATATTACTCAGCATTTGCAAAGTTTGTACTTTCACTTGTTATTATCGCTGTAGCATTTTCACCTGAAAAAATTAAAGATTATATAAAGGCGCTTGTGACATTCTATATTTCAACTTTTATATTTGCAGGAGCCGCTTTTGCGTTTATATACGTCAATCAAACAGGAGGTATTGTACGAAACGGAGTATATTATATATTCTGGGAATCAAAGTGGACGACACTGGTGTTATCCGTACTCGTAACCGGTATTATAATCAGGGTGTTCTGGGAAGTTATACAAATAAAATTTATAAAAGAAAAGATCCTTACAGGTTTGAAAATATATTTTGGAAATAGAAAAATTTTTGTATCTGCACTTATAGATACAGGGAATTCTCTATATGACCCTCTTACAAATATGCCTGTTGTTATTGTAGAATTTGGAGCTATAAAGGAACTGCTTCCCGGAGATATTAAAATTATATTTGAAAAATCCGAAAATGACCTTTCAAGTATAACTGAAATAATATCCAAATCCGAATGGATTACAAGATTCAGACTTATTCCGTTTAACTCACTTGGCAGAGAGAACGGCATGCTTCTCGGATTCAAGCCTGATAATCTGGAAATTGGAGAAGATGACAATATAAAAAGTGTAAAGGATGTAGTTGTTGCGATATATAATAAAACATTGTCGAACAATCAAAGTTACAGGGCACTATTAAATTCTGAATTGATATAGTAACAACAATGGGGGGATGGAATTGTACTTTTTAAAAAAACTGATATTTACTTTACGGTTAAAGCTATGGGATATAACCGGAAAACTTGGAATTTCCCGCAGCCAGTTTCTACACTACATAGGAGGAAGCGAAGCATTGCCGCCTCCATTGTCAGGTGATGAGGAGAAAAGTCTTCTTATAAAACTGGAAAATAATGAATATGGAGTAAAACAGGTATTAATTGAAAGAAACCTGAGGCTTGTGGTATATATAGCGAGAAAGTTTGAAAATACGGGAATATGTGTTGAGGATCTTATTTCAATAGGTACTATAGGGCTGATAAAAGCAATTAATACATTTAAACCCTCAAGAAATATAAAACTTGCTACATATGCTTCAAGATGCATAGAGAATGAAATACTTATGTATTTAAGAAGGAACAATAAGATGAAGACTGAGATATCTATTGATGAACCCCTTAATGTAGACTGGGATGGGAATGAGCTATTGCTTTCGGATATACTTGGTACGGACAATGATATAATATATAGAAGAATTGAAGATGAAGTAGACAGGGAACTTTTGAATGCTGCTCTAAAAAAGTTGTCCATACGTGAAAAGAAAATAATGGAATTGAGATTCGGCCTTTCAAATGGAATAGAAAAAACACAGAAAGAAGTTGCGGATATGTTGGGGATTTCTCAATCCTACATTTCCAGGCTGGAAAAAAGAATAATAAAAAGGCTGAAAAAAGAAATAACAAGAATGATATAAAATAAAATTATTTTTGCGTTTTTTTACAGTATAAAAAAATCCTCTCTGGCAATAATGATATTGTCAGATTTTTAATTGCCGGGAGGTATTCCAATGTTGATTAATAAAGTGGAAATATGTGGAGTGAATACTTCAAAATTACCAGTACTTACAAATGAGCAGAAAAGAATACTCTTTGACAGAATTCACAAAGGGGATGAATCTGCCAGAGAAGAATTTATTAAAGGCAACCTGAGGCTTGTATTAAGTGTCATACAAAGATTCAATAACAGAGGGGAATATGTTGATGACCTCTTTCAGGTTGGATGTATTGGGCTGATAAAGGCAATTGATAATTTTGATTTAAGTCAGAATGTCAGATTTTCAACATATGCTGTACCAATGATAATAGGTGAAATACGAAGGTACCTCAGGGATAATAATTCAATACGTGTAAGCCGTTCATTGAGAGATATTGCATATAAGGCACTTCAAGCAAAAGAAAGGCTCATAAACAAAAATTCCAAGGAGCCGACAATATCAGAGATAGCAAACGAACT
This sequence comes from uncultured Eubacteriales bacterium, assembly GCA_964486515.1. Classification (GTDB taxonomy): domain Bacteria; phylum Bacillota; class Clostridia; order Acetivibrionales; family CAZANH01; genus CAZANH01. The sequence goes on along the minus strand of CAZANH010000412.1, from coordinate 9,117 downwards.
TTCACTTCCAAAGGAAGAAGTGGTATTTGCACTTGATGCCATACAGGATCCGGTTTCTCTTTTTGAATCGGTATATCATGATGGCGGGGATGCAATATATGTTATGGATCAGGTAAAGGATGAAAAAAATCTTGATGAGAACTGGCTTGAGGGAATTGCATTGAAGGAAGCAATGAAAAAATTGAATGACAGGGAAAAACATATATTGAATTTGAGGTTTTTTGATGGAAAGACGCAAATGGAGGTAGCAAACGAAATTGGAATATCACAGGCACAGGTATCAAGACTTGAAAAAACCGCACTTATGCATATGAGAAAATTCATCTGATGATATTTTACGAAAATTATTCATATATATTATCAGGTGATTATTATGTATCGTTCTTCAGAATTAAAACAAAAAGAAGTAATTAATATTTCCGATGGCAGAAGGCTTGGGTTTGTACATGATGTTGAAATAAACCTGGAAAACGGAAGGGTTGATGCAATAATTATACCTGCCGGCAGCCATTTTTTTGGATTTATTGGAAGGGATAATGAGTATATAATACCTTGGGAAAGGGTTAAAAAGATTGGGGAAGATATTATTCTTGTAGATATGGATGAGAGATTCATAAGGAAATACTTTGAGTAAAAAATATTATTTGTAGCTATTCTCTCTCTTTTACAAAATAGGTGTTACTATTCACAGCATTCACAGCACCCTCTTAGCTAGAAGAAAATTTTCCTGAAATGAATGCTACAGGTAAACTTGAATCATAATATTTTGCAAATATTAATTTTTTCCTATATAATCGACATATAAATGTTTTTTAGTGGGGGGATTGTGATGAAATGTCCGTATTGTGGACATATTGAGGACAGAGTTATAGATTCTAGGCCTACTGATGAAAATACTGTTATAAGAAGAAGACGTGAGTGTACAAACTGCAATCGCAGGTACACAACGTATGAAAAAGTTGAAAGTATTCCGTTCATGGTCATTAAAAAGGATAATTCAAGACAGCCATTTAACAGGGAGAAACTTTTAAACGGGCTAATGCGTGCATGTGAAAAGAGGCCGGTATCGATTAAGGAACTGGAAAAAATTGCAGATGAAGTTGAAAGCCAGTTACAAAACTCACTTAAAAGGGAAGTAACCACGCGGGATATAGGAGAACTTGTAATGACAAAGCTGAAAAATACGGATGAAGTGGCTTATGTCAGGTTTGCATCAGTATATCGTCAATTCAAGGATATTAATACCTTTATGGATGAACTCGCCAAACTTTTAAAGGAAAGATAATTGAATTAAATAAGCAAAGTTATAGTTATAGATACGTAACAATGCAGGAGAAGGGTAAAGGAGGAAGGGAAAGAAAAATGATAAATCAAAGTGTGGAAGATATTCAAGCCGTAGTGGCCGGACATATCTGCCTGGACATCACGCCGGGTTTTTCTTCAAATAAAAGAAAAGAGCTCAGGGAAATATTGTCTCCGGGAAAATTAACCAATGTATCGGGTGTTAATCTGTCTACAGGAGGAGCAGTCTCCAATACAGGAATTGCACTTTCAATTCTGGGAATAGATACGCAGCTTATGGGAAAAATTGGAAATGATTATTTTGGGGATATCGTATTAAAAATCCTGAAAGAAAGGAATGTTGACAAAGCAATGACAGTAGTGGATGGAGCGAGGACTTCCTATTCGATTGTAATCGTTCCTCCGGAAACAGACCGTATATTTCTGCATGATCCAGGTGCTAACGATACCTTTGGTGCCGTAGATATAAATTATGATATTGTTGGTAAAGCACGGTTGTTCCATTTCGGATATCCTCCGCTTATGAAAAGAATGTATGAAAATGACGGAGATGAACTGGTTAATATATTTAAAAGAGTTAAATCATTGGGAGTTACAACATCACTTGATATGTGTGTGCCCGATCCAGGTTCGGTATCAGGAAGAGCCGACTGGGAAGGGATACTTGCAAGACTGCTGCCGTATGTTGATATTTTTGTACCCAGCATAGAAGAAACTCTCTATATGGTCTATTACGAGGAATACACACGGTTAAACAAGCTGGCCAACGGACGTGACTTGCTGGATGTGATGGAAATGAATGTTTTACAGGAACTTGGTAACAGAATAACAGAGCTTGGAGCGGCAATTACTGTTATCAAATGCGGTAAAAAAGGTTATTACATACGTACGAGGGGGAAAGAGACCATTGCAGGTATTGGAAAGGCAGTTCCGGCAGACATTGATAATTGGAGTTCAAGGGAATTGATTGAAGAAATATTCAGCGTTAGAAACATATTATCAACAACAGGTGCCGGTGATGCAAGTATTGCTGGTTTCCTGGGAGCTTTTTTGAATGGATATTCCATTGAGGAGGCATTAAAAATTGCATGTGGAACAGGAGCTGAATGTGTACAGGCTTATGATGCAATAAGTGGTATAAAATCAATTGATGAGACAATAAGATTAATCAGGGAAGGCTGGGAAAATGAACATCTGAATATTTCGGGGGGTTACTGGAAATACGATAAGGAAAATAAGATATGGTTTGGTACAGGTGATATAAAGAATAAGTAACTTTTCAAACCTCAAAATATAATTTCAATATACACGCATTATAACATATAATAATAGCTTTTTCCCATTTACACATTAAAAAAGATATAGTATAAGTAATAAAGAGTTGTTAAGATAGGATTTAAAAAACTTATTAAGGAGTTGTTTGAAGTGAAGAAAATTGCTTTTATAGGAGCAGGAAGTTTTGTTTTTACAAGAAATCTTGTCAGAGATATATTGTCATTCCCTGCACTTGCGGATATTGAAATAGCCTTGATGGACATTAATGAAGAACGTCTGTCATTTATAAAGACTGCTGTTGACCGTATAGTAAAAGAAGGGAATTATCCTGCAAAGGTTGTTGCCACCAAAAGCAGGGTGGAAGCATTAAAAGGCGCTAACGGAGTGGTTTGTACAATCCTAGCCGGTGATGTTGATGTGTGGAGATATGATATTGAGATTCCAAAAAAATATGGCGTAGATATAAACGTCGGTGACACCAGGGGGCCGTCCGGTATATTCAGGGCGTTGAGGACAATACCCGTAATGCTGGAAATATGCAGGGATATTGAAAAATACTGCCCTGATGCGATATTCCTTAATTATACAAACCCTATGGCTATGTTGTGCAAAGCCATACAGCAAGAAAGCAATATAGAAGTAACAGGACTCTGCCACAGCGTACAGGGAACTGCCCAAATGCTTGCAAAATGGATTGGCGCGCCAATGGATGAAATTACATACCTATGCGCAGGTATAAATCACCAGGCATGGTACCTTGAATACAAGTGGAACGGCAAGGATGCATATCCGCTAATCCGGGAAGCAGTTAAAAAACCTGAAATATATAATGAAGAAATTGTAAGGAATGAAATGTTTAAGCACCTTGATTACTATGTTACGGAATCAAGTGGGCATAACTCCGAATACAATGCATGGTTCAGGAAAAGGCCTGAACTTATTGAAAAGTACTGCATACATGGTACCGGATGGAATCCTGGTGCTTATGCATATATATTGAATGAATATCAGGAAAAGAAATACAAATGGAAGGATGAGATAGAGGATTGGCTCAAGGAAGATAAAATAAGTCTTGAAAGAGGGAAGGAATATGCGGCGTATATTTTCAATGCGGTATTTGGAGATAATACAATGTTTGAATTCAATGGAAATGTAAAAAACTTAAATCTTATAGACAATCTTCCGGAAAAAAGCTGTGTGGAAGTACCTGTTTTTGCTTCAAAAAGAGGGCTTTCAGCGATGCATGTAGGACCTCTGCCTGACCATCTTGCAATTCTCAACAATATAAGTGCAAGGTGTGAGAATCTTGCCGTTGAAGGTGCCATAGAAGGAGACCCTAGAAAAGTGTTCCATGCGGTCTGTTTTGACCCGTTGACTTCAGCTGTTTTGAGTCTTGAGGAAATCAAACAGATGGTGGATGAAATGTTTGAAAAAAACAGGGATTACCTGCCTCAGTTCAAACATTTCAAATAGTATCTTAGAGAACAGTTGAAATATAAACCAAAGGAGCTTTCTTCTTCAGAGAAAGCTCCTTTTTAATGTTAGAATATTTAAAATTGAGAGACCTGATTTAGATATAAAAATATGGTACATGGCATATATTTATTTAAAAGGGGAATTTCATGATTAAAGCTGTAAACATAACAATGCATTATAAAAGACAGAAGATCCTTGACAGTATATCATTTCAGGCTGAAGAGGGAGAAATTTTAGGGGTCTTGGGGCCGAACGGAGCAGGTAAAACAACGCTTCTTTCTATAACTGCGAGTATTATAAGACCTTCGTCTGGGTATATATACCTTAACGGAAAGGATATTTTCAAAAACAGGGGATATTCAAGAAAACTTACAGGGTACGTTCCACAGGATATCGCATTGTATGAAGAACTTACAGTAAAGGATAATATTTTGTTTTATCATAATAAAGGTAATATATTTAACAAAAAAGATAAAAGGGATAAAATACAAAAGATTGGCGGCATGATGGGGATAGACAAGGAAATAAAAAAAAGGGTAAAAGAACTTTCGGGAGGAATGAAAAGAAGGGTGAATATAGCAGCAGCCCTCATTAATGACCCACAGGTGCTTATAATGGATGAACCCTTTGCAGGAGTAGACTTCAAGGCAAGAAACGAAATAATGTCTCATCTTAAAATACTTGCCTCAAAAGGGAAAACAATTATATGTTCTACACATGACATGGATATTTTGGTCAGGATTTGTGACAAATCCCTGCTAATTGACAATGGGAAACAAATTTATTATGCAAGACAGTTTAAAAACAAAAATAATATGGGGTTAACAGAAAAAGAAGGTATATTTCCGGGGGTAAAAAGTGAAATTTACAAGGATGCTTTATTATGATATAAAAAAATATTTTTATAAAAAAACAGATCTCATATTATTTACAACAGTGCCTTTGATTACAATATTATTGTTTTCGTATGCATTTTCCATAGGCCTTTTTAATAAAAAAAACATTGAGCCGTTTAATATTGCGGTTGTAAATAAGGATAAGACATTTGAAACACAGTTCATTTTAAAGCATCTGGAAGAATCTGAAGCAGTACATGGCCTTATAAAAATCATGTATGCATCGTATGATGAAGCGTTAAATATGCTTAAAAATGGGGAAGTCGCAGCAGTGATGATTATACCTGAAAATCTGTCTCAAAATGTTGATAACGAAGTATTATCGGAAATCAAGGTTTTGGAAAGCGGCAGTTATCCGTTTCAAGCAAGTATTATCAAGGAAATATTAAGTAAGGGAATAGGACTGATAAACTCAGCAAACACAGTATTAAATACAATGTGGGGTATACTTGGCGAATCAGGGCTTGAAAGGGAATACCTTGTGGAACTCTATGATGAAATGTCAGTAAACTTTTATTTAAATATACTTTCGCGACACAGGATATTAAGTCAAAAAGGATTCGTATCGTCAATGGAAGGTTTTATACCGATTGAATACTATGGAATATCAATAGTCGTTATATTTATAATGTTGAGTTCGATGTTTACAATAAGGACAGTCCGGAATGATATTGAAAACAATACATTGGGAAGGCTTGTGCAGAATGGAGCAACGCCTCTTAAATATATTATGGTAAAATATGTTTCAAGTATGGCGGTTACTTTATTTCAATATATATTACCGGGGATTGTAATAATTGTTTTAACATCCGGGCATTTGAAAGAAATCTTTTTTAATACGGCGGTCAGTTTTATTGTAATATCCATGTGTTCATGTTCCATAATGCTGATTATTGTCATGATATCAGGAAATACTGAAACTGCTGCAGGAAATGGATTCCTTGTCACTGTATTAATGGCTTTTACGGGAGGAGCCATACTGCCTCTGCCGTATCTTCCGAAATTTATAAGGGTGATAGCGGATATATCACCCTGCAGATGGGCAATTGTGTCATTCTTGAATTCAATATACGAAGGCGATATTTCACTAATTTATAAGGCATGGTTGATTCTACTCATTATGACAGGTATATTGATGGTATTATCAGTCATATTGTTTATGAAAAAAACGGAGGGCAAATGGGTTTTTGGAAAATAGCAGTATACAGGATAAAAGTTACTTTGTGCAGCGTTTCATATGTGATACTCACAATTATGGTTCTGACAGCATCAATTATTGTTGCACTTTATTCTGAAGACGAACTTGATAAAACAAATCATAAAATACTGGCTGCGGTTATTGATAATGACAGGACATATCTTTCAGGGATTATAATGAAATCACTCAGAGATAATCCTTCGCTGATGCTTGTGAAATGTAATGAGGAAGAAACAATGAGGTTACTGAGTATTGGCAGGCTTGAGGCCGTTTGTATAATAAAAAAAGATTTTGAGAAGAAAATAAGGATGGGGGATTATGAAAAGCTTGCAGAGATATATAGGATGCCTGTATCAACAGCAGCTGGTGTAGTTGGAGAAACTGTATCATCCGAAATAATGAGTTTATGGATGCAGCTTCATGTTGAAGATAGTATCATTGAAGAATATAAAAAACTTGAATTAATAAAAAGTGAAGAAGAAAAGGAAAAATTAAAGAAACGGATAAGCGAATACGGAGAGAGTATAAAACAGGATACTTGTATTATAAATATTAATTACCTGAAACTTGTTAAAGGGAATATGGATGTCGTTGAACAAACTACACAGGAAACGAGCCCTTTTCAGAGACTTGTGAATTTCTGGAGTGTATTCGCATTTTTTATTTCATTTACAGGGTCACTTTGGCTGATGAAAGAATATAAGAGTGGATTCATTAAAAGAATCATGGTATCAGAATCAGGGCTGTTCATATACATAGCAGCATCAACTTTTGGAACAGCTTTTTTGAATTGGGCCGTATGTATAATGTCAATGACAGCAGTAAGTGTATTCTCAGGATTAAATAAAATATTATTTCTATATTTTGCAATTCTAACATTTATATATATTTTGTTTGCATGTTCCGCAGGTATGTTCATTTCACTTTTATTACGCTCTGTTAACAGGGCGTTTTTGTTCATACCTGTGATAACCTTCGCAAATGCATTGTTTGGCGGAGCCATAGTCAACATGGCGGAACTTGGAGGCAGAATAAAATCAATTTGCATAATGACACCGGCATACTGGTTTATACAGGGTATGAAAGGAATACGGGATGTGGGTGGGTATTCAAATATGTTTTTTACTGCAGCAGGGGTGTTCCTGATTGCTTCAATTCTAATAATTGTAATAAATACCGGTTTAATTAAGTGGAGAAGGTAAGTTGAGGAAAGTTCCTACCTGGTTTGATTTGCCAAGTAATATTGCCCTTTGAACCGAATAGTGTCCAAAGTGTCCCCGTATCCTGTCAATACTTCTGTCAAGAAGTTCCCTTTTTAACCTTCTGTTTTCGTCAAGAAAAAATGAGAGCTGTATATAGTCATCGGCTCTTATGAGGGTTGTAACTCTCACACCGATAAGCCTTATGTTTTCATACCAGTTCCAGGAGCGGCAAAAGATATCATAGGCGGTTTCCGCTATTTCCGAAGATATATTTGTGTGTTTCAAAAGCTGTCCCTGCCTTTCAATATAAGAGAGAGAGGAACTTTTTATGCCAATTTGTACTGTTCTGCCCTTTAGATTGTATCTCCTCAGCCTTTCACCGACACTGTCAGAAAGCATGTATATAAGGACTTTTACATCTTCGGCGCACACAAGGTCATGTGATGTTGTAAATGAGTTACCAACACTTTTTATTACGGTATTATATCCAAATTTTTCAATAGGCGTTGTATCAAATCCATTTGCAAATATCCATAATGTTTGCCCCCACTTTCCCAACCTTTTTACAAGAAAATCCACCGGAGCATTTGCAAGATCTCCTATACTAATTATACCGACATTATTCAATTTTTTACGGGTAGCTTTTCCCACATACAACAGATCCTGTACAGGCAGATCCCAAACAATTGATTTAAAATTCTGTGTTGAAATAACTGTAACAGCATCAGGTTTATTCATATCTGAAGCAAGTTTTGCAAAGACCTTGTTAAAACTTACACCTGCGGAAATAGTCAGGCCAAGTTCTTTTTTTATGCGTTTCCTTATAATATGTGCTATTTCCTCACCGTTACCAAAAAGCCGGGTGCTTGCAGTGACATCAAGCCAGCATTCATCAATACCATAAGTTTCAATAAGATCGGTATAGTCTTTGTATATTCCTATTGCCATTTTTGAAAACTTCAGATATATATCATAATGAGGTCTTACAATTACAAGATAAGGGCATTTGTTTTTTGCCTTCCATATAGGTTCACCGGTTTTTATATTGTATTCACGTGCATTGTAGTTCTTTGCGAGCACGATGCCATGCCTTGTTGACTGTGAACCGCAAACTGCCACAGGTTTATGCCGTATATCGGGATTGAGGAGGCACTCCACACTCGCATAGAAATTATTCAAATCACAGTGCAATATAACCCTGTCCATAATTTATCACCCATACTTATCAAACTTCTTAGAACACAAGTTCGCGTAATGCTTATATTATAACCCGAACAAATATTTTTGTAAAGAGGGTAATATATGGTAATTATTCTACGCTTTATAAACAGCCTCTTTGGACCCTTCGCTATCATTTCAGAAAAATATTTTTCAATATAAATCTGTGGGGTACCTGAATATCATAAGTTACTATTCACAGCCCGTTTCATCTATTTGAAGAAATATTTTCATGAAATACATAGCGTAAGGTTCTTAGAAGCTGTTTGTGAAGTAAATATAAGGTCAAATCATTGTTTGAGATGAATGCATTCCCGTTATATTTTTAAGCATTCAGCGAGTTTGATTTGAATGTAATGCTGAACTTACAGCCACTTGAACCTGTAGCGTTCATTTCAGGAAAATATTCTTCGAACTAAGAGGGGGCTGTGAATTTTTCGTTAACTTGAATTAAATATTTCTTGTAATCCACAACACAATCATGTATAATACTACATAAAAGTCTAATATATGCTAATATTAGCAATCATGAGTAATATGCTCAGCAGGG
>CAZANH010000411.1:0-4873 GCA_964486515.1 uncultured Eubacteriales bacterium | reverse complement strand
GGTTAGGGTTAGCTTATTTCATGAAAAGCTATGATGACTTTAAATATTGAAAATAAAGGGATTCTTAATTTTATGTTAATTATTATCAAATATTTTTTTTATTATAATATTTTTATCCTGCCTTTAAAATATTTTCCGACTTATTTCCCGGTATATTTTTTACCATTCCGTCAATAAATATACCATACCCTCGTGTAGGGTCATTTACCAATACATGAGTAACAGCACCGATTATTCTGCCATCCTGAATTATCGGGCTTCCGGACATTCCTTGTACAATCCCTCCCGTTCGATTAAGCAGTCTTTTATCCGTTATTTTTATAATCATACCCTTTGAGCCTGTAAGACTTTGCCTTGAAACCTTCTGGATAAATATTTCATACTCTTCAACTTTCCTGCCATCTATATTTGATAAAATTAACGCATATCCTTCTTTAATGTCTGACCTCAAACCAATAGGATACTCTTTATAAGTTACTCTTTTAACTGCACTCTCTTCAAGATTTCCATATATTCCATATTCGCTATTTATTTTAATATCACCCAGCCTATTGCCATTTTCAACAAAAATACCCTTTAACTCACCCGGATAGCCTTCTTTCCCTGCTTCAATACCTAGTATTTCCGCTTCCAGTATTTCCCCTTTCAATATTGGCATAAGAATTCCCGTATCTATATCCGTTATTCCATGTCCCAACGCACCAAATGCCTTGGTACGGCAGTCATAAAATGTAAGTGTCCCAATTCCTGCAGTACTGTCCCTGACCCATAATCCAAGATGGTATTTGCTGTCATCTGATGCTTTAACAGGAACTACTTCCGTTATTGCAATAACGTCTCCACTTTTATACCTAAACTGAACAGGTTTTCCCCTGCTTTTTTCTATTACATCAATTAACTCCTCCGCACATGTAATGTTATAGCCTCCGGCCGATATTATTATATCACCCGGTTTCAGCCCTGTATTTTTCGTTGGAAGAACAATTTTACCATCAACTGATTCTATTTCAGATATACCTATGATGAGTACACCTTCCAAATATATTTTAACCCCTACAGTATTTCCGCACGCTGCCAGTTTTCTGTTTGAAATGATATCTACCTTCAATGTTTTTAACGGAAGTAACCCTAAAAGTTTCATGTCAAGTTTTACACTGCCATTTTTTTCAGGCAGTATTGACAGAATCCCTGTCTTTCCTTCATTATATTTAATCATTCCGGTTTTATCGGCTTTAATATTAAAAGGGAATGGGCTTTTAAAACTACATACGTATTTTTCTCCCTTAATAAGAATTATATCTCCCGGTATTGAAAAAAATATATTCAAATAGATAAATGATAAAATATTTATAATAATTAAAATAACTGCCATTATTCTTTTAATAAAGATTTCCAGATGTTTCATTGGATTGATTACCTCCGTTTCCTTGTTAATTTGTATCCTAACATGGTTTATTATTCATACAAATATATGAACGGCAGGTAATTTATATAGAATCAGAATAGGTATTTGAAAATTAAAATCAGGTATGAAGCGCATTTTTGTAATTTAACGCTTCATGAATCATTTCTTCGGCATGTTTCAAAGTTATTTCCGTAATTCTTGTCCCTCCAAGTATTCGTGCAATTTCATTTTTTGTCTGTTCACTATTTAGTCTTGATACTTTTGTTGTAGTTTTTCTTGAATCAGAAGTTTTATCTATTTGAAAATGCCTGTCAGCCATGCACGCAATTTGTGCCAAGTGTGTAACACATATCACCTGGTGGTTTGTTGAAATATTACAAAGTTTTTCTCCTATTCTTTGTGAAACTTTTCCACTTATGCCACTGTCAATTTCATCAAATATCAGTACAGGTATTTCATCAACACCTGCAAGTATATTTTTTATTGCAAGCATAATTCTTGACATTTCTCCGCCTGATACTATTTTTGACAACGATTTTAAAGGCTCACCTATATTGGGTGATATCAGAAATTCAACTCTGTCAAGCCCATTGTTTGTAAATTTTCTTTCGCCGTTTTTATCAATTTCATTATTAAAATTGATATTTACCTTGAACCTTGCCTTTTTCATTTCCAAATCATTTAACTGCTGTCCTATTTCTTTTTCCAGCAATTCTGATGCTTTACACCTTTCTTCGTTAATTTCACATGCCTTTTCATAGAGTTTATTATTTATTCCGGTAAGTTCTTTCATGAGCATGGCAACAGTTTCTTCACTTTTTTCAAGGCTCTCAAGTTCCCTGGATGCATTCTCTGAATATTCAAGTATTTCCTTAATACTGTTTCCGTATTTCCTTTCAAGTCCATATATAAAATCTATTCTTTCCTCCACCTGTTCAAGCATCTTTGGGTCAAATTCGAGGTTGTCCCTTTCGTTTCGGATATCTTCAGAAACATCCTGTAATTGTATGGATACATCTTCCAGTCTTTTAAGGATATCCTTAAATTTTGAACCAATATCCTGTATATCTTTAAATTCTGTTATCGCTTTGTTTATACCTTCAAAAGATGACTGCTCCCTTTCATACCCCGAGTAAAGTATTTCATATGATTCAGCCAATACATCAAGCAGTTTTTCGGAATTTACAAGAAGCATTCTTTGCTCATTCAGTTCTTCTTCTTCATTTTGTTTTAAATTTGCCTTCTTTATTTCATCAACCTGAAATTTTAAAAGTTCAGCTTTTTTCTGTCTTTGTTCCATATTACCCGAATATTTCAAAAGATTTTTTTTAATATCTTTTTGCTTTTGTAAAAGTTCAAGATATTCTTTTTTTACATTCTGTATTCTTTCACCTGCAAACAGGTCAAGAAGCTCAATATGGCTTTCTTTTCTTAAAAGAGACTGGTTATCATGCTGTCCATGTATGTCAATTATGTATTCGGCTATATTTTTAATCAGTGATGCGGTTGTCATTCTTCCGTTAAGCCTGCAGTTATTTTTACCTGAAAGGGATAGTTCCCTTGACAATATAATAGTACCATCCTCTTCATATTCTATTCCATTATCTTTAAAATACTGTTCCAGTTTTTTGCTTTTCACTTTGAAATAAGCTTCAATAACTGCCTTTTCTTCACCTGTTCTTATAATATCCTTTGCGGATACCCTTTCTCCAAGAATTGCATTAATTGAATCAATTATTATTGATTTCCCTGCTCCCGTCTCTCCCGTCAATATATTAAGCCCTTTATCGAATTCTATACTCAGGCTCTCAATCAATGCTACATTTTTAATATCAAATTGAACCAACATTGTTTAAATACCTCACTTTATATAAACTCAGTCTATCATCCTGTTAAATCTTTCAACCAGTTTTTCTGCAATTATTTCTGCTCTGCATACAATCATTACCGTGTCATCCCCCGCTATTGTACCTGCTATATCATGCCAATTCAAAGAATCAACAGCTGATGCTGCAGCTTGCGCCATACCAGGAAGTGTCTTGATTATTACAATATTGTTTGCATAATCACCTGATATGAACGACTCGGTAAATACCTTTAAAAGTTTATCAGATATTGCATTATCAATTTGCGCTATTGATGCATATCTGTATCGCCCATCTTCTGTCGATATCTTTGTAAGCCTGAGTTCCTTAATATCTCTTGAAACAGTAGCCTGGGTCACATCCATTCCCAATTCTTTCAGTCTTGCAACCAGTTCTTCCTGTGTTTCAATAATATTATTTTCAATAACTTCAAGTATTTTTGCATGCCTTCCATATTTCATGTGTTTTTTAGTTTTTCCCCTCTGAAATATATTTTTGTCCTCAAAACATTGAAAAAATCCCTTGTTTTTATTCTTACAAGCCTTATATAATGTTTTGATTTATATACCACTACTTCATCGCCGCCTCTTATCTCATAACCTTTCTGCCCGTCAACCGTTACCATTGCCTCATGTTTGTAATTTTCATCAATTACAGCTTTTACTGAACGTTCTCCTGTTGTAATAAATGACCTTGTATAAAGAATGTGCGGACATATTGGAGTTACAATCACAAGTTCAATATCAGGCTCAACTATGGGACCTCCTGCGGATAATGTATAACCTGTTGAGCCTGTTGGGCTTGATACTATAAGCCCGTCTCCAGGGAATATATCCACAAATTTATCATTTATATAAGTCTTAACATGTAATATTCTGGACAATGCCCCTCTTGATATTACGATATCATTTAATGCAATATCTTCAGCTATTACACAATCCTTTCTCAGTACTTTTGCTTCAAGCATCATTCTTTTTTCAACATGATATTTACCTTTTATAATTAAACCAACAACCTGTTCCATATCTTTTTTTTCTACTTCAGTTAAAAATCCCATACTACCAAGATTCACTCCAATAATTGGTATATCTGCTTTGTATACACTTCTCGCAATTTTTAAAAAAGTACCGTCGCCACCAAGGCATATGATGATATCCGATTTCATAATCACATCTTTTTCATCAAGCCCTTTATCCGGAGCGTTAATCAATGTGGCAGCATCATTTGTCACATAGTATCTGCCCCCATTTTTTTTTATTATTGAGGCAAGTTTTTTCGTAAAATTAAAATTGTCATCCTTGTCACTGTTTGTTAATATACCTATAACCTTCATCATAAAACTCCATTTTTTTTATAAATTTCACAATTTATTATATACGATATTTGGAAAAAGTACAATCAGAAAATAATATCTTAATATAAGCATTACAGCTGCATCCTTAAAAACATACAGTTCTAAAATATCTGAGATAAAGTAATTCCGTAAACTCGCCTTCAGCTCAAACATACGGACATTACTATTATCTCAGTTTTTTCTTGCTGTGTTTTCATACGGATTTGCCTATTTTGCTTATATTAAGATATTATTTTCCCAGTAAAAATG
>CAZANH010000410.1:0-9857 GCA_964486515.1 uncultured Eubacteriales bacterium | reverse complement strand
TCATTTTCAATATGTACATTTGCGGCCTTCATCAGCAAATGCCTTTATAAGTTCCAAATCTGCATCAAAAAAATGGTCTGACGGGCTCAATATATATCCCCCGTTTTCTCCTGCAGCATTGAAACATCTGCGCACCTCTTCTCGAGTCTGTTCAGGTGTACAGTCTTTAAAAAAATGGAACTGGTCAAATCCTCCTATCATGCATACCCTGTCTCCTATGCGTTTCTTGGCCTCTTTAAGGTCAACATCGGCACCCATTCCGGGTGGAGTAAGTGTCTCCATGGCATCAGGCTTCATATCCGCTATAATTTCAAGTATCGGCATCATCCCTCCGCACGTATGATAGGTAATTCTCTGGCCTGCCTTATGTGCCTCTTCAATAAGCTCACTGTCATAAGGCGCTACAAATTCTTCAAATATCCGCGGAGATATCACACTTGATGAGGCATCTCCTCCTCCGAATTCCAGTACATCATACTTTGCCCCTTTAAGTGAACGCATGAATGGTATTTTTCTTTTTTTTAATATATCAAGGAGTTCCTTAACCCATATCGGGTCGTCATAGGTTTCCAGTATAAGCCTTTCAATACCCAAAAGGCATGCTGCATCCTGCCAGCAGCCAGGCTGCCCGTAAAAATCAAAAAACTGCGTCCATCCGCGTACCAGAGCTTTATTACCATATTTTTCAGCGGTTTTATTTACCTCTTCCACATCAATCAAAGGGTATGTCATGTATTTTGCAATTATATCCATATCCTTTTTTTCTTTAATAAGCCGCTCCGATACCCATACCGTATGTTCATTTGACTGCAGTACAGTTGTAAGTGTTCCTCCGGGAGTAATTATACTGCACCTTTGCGTTTTATAATCCGGGTCGCTTAATTCTTCTCTTTTTAGTATCCACTCGTCACTGACAATCTCCCTGGACTCCAGGAACCCCAATTCCCTTTGCTCTGGGTTGTAATAATTCCCTATTTTTTCATCAGGTTTCGTGGGAACTGTCCATGCTATGGGGTCCAATGCGAAGTATTCGAAAAATTCATCACTGTTAATCCCATTCATATATTTTTGAAGGAAATACGGAAGTACATGATGTGTGGTAACAGGAAGCCTGTCCGGCATTTTATTTTCCAACGCTGTAACCAGCCGTTCCTTTGGGCTCATTTTATCCATTTTCATATCTCTCCTTATATAAAATAGTCAAATATTTGGCAATCACATGGAAGAAATAGTGCTATCTGAATACTTACATACTTTAAAAACTATATTGGCTTATGTTTTGCTGCATTAATCATTGCAAGCAGGTTTTCGACCTTTACCGTAGGGTGTAATTCCGTGGTGGAACCCAAAAAATACCCTGTACCCCCTGATTCTTCAATAGCTTTTATACATTCTGCACTAACCTCTTCAGGTGTACCGTATACCATAAGCTGGCTTACATCTATTCCGCCTGTTATAAATATCTTTTTGCCATATTGTTTTCTTATTTTGCCTATACTCATACCGGCCATGGTTTCAACGGGGTTTATCCCGTCAATGTCAGCTTCAACAAGGTCATCCATAACAGGCATTAAATTTCCGTCTGAGTGGAACAGGCACTTTACCCCTGCTTCCTGGTAAGCATTGTTGAGTTTTTTAAGCCTTGGGAAAAACTCTTTTCTTAGAAAATCAATTGAAAATACCGTCCCGCTTTTAAATGCAATATCGGTATACGTGAGCATTACCGGCACCAGTTCGGGGTCTGCAATTGCTTTTGCACGCCTTATCTCGGCCTCATTCCTTATTTCAAGCCATTCACCGGTAATTTCAGGCTCATCCATTATAAGGTAGGAGAACAGCTCCATACCGGCCATATTCATGCAGTAGTCAAGCCCTACATCACTTTCAATGACAATTACCGTATCATCGCCAATCCCCTTTTTGTGCCTGTTTACATATCTCCTGTAGTTATCTACGTAATCTTTATCAGGATTCCATTTTTTCTGCCGGTCAATGTCCTTTTCAATCCATTTCAGCAAGCCTTTCATGTCATCAAAAGGCCTTCCTGCTATCCAAACAGTATACTTGTCATGATGGAAAACAAAACCATCTTCGTTTTTGACGTCTACACCAGCATGAAAATTGGGCACTACCAGCATTCTTGTCATATCCAGTGCGTTTCTTACAGCTGCATATTCAAATTCCCAGGCATTCTCTTCAGTTATCCTGCCCCCACCAAAATATTCACGTATATAATCATTGTCAATGATATCGTATATCGGTATCCTGTCTGTTTCCTGAAAATTAATTGTTCTCATGACCCTTTCCCGCTTGGTCATAGCTCTCATTTTATCTACCACCCCATATTAATTTTTTTCTACCCAAATCGGGCTTGACCATGCCATCTCGTTATTATCCTGAATAATTCTCAAATAATAGAAACTGTCATAATAAAAATCCTCATCCTTAAAGTCAATTGTCCAGGTTTTCTTTCCTCCCATGTCACTGCTGTTTTTCTGATATATCTGTTTATTATTCTTAAAAACCACAATCTCAGATATAGAGTCAGTACCTGTAATATCAGCAGTAATATGCGGTTTTTCACTGCATTCGATTACCTCTCCGTTTATGTGCCCGTTTATTCTGAAATCAACAAATATCTTGTCGCCTGTTGTGGCATAGCATCTACGCTGTTTCAGCGCTTCAATGATCCCTTCTCGGCTCACTTCACGCACCATCACTGCTGTAGTACCTATACCTGTTGACCCGTGGTCGCCGTTTGCCATAAAACCTACTTTTCTTCCCAGTGCCAGTGCACTCTGAGCCCATGTCAACTGATGACCGTTTAACGGCGGGTTTTTTTCATCTAAAAATTGATAATATGTTTTGGACTCCCTCGGGCACCCATGATACTCATATGAACCCCTCACCTGGAATATTTCAAGTACAGGCCTGTACTCTTCATCATCAAGGCTCCAGTCTGTCATCGAATAATAGTCAGACAATTGATGGGGCGGTATCACTACATCTTTCAGCCCCTTCTTCCTTAAAAATCCAACAAGTTTATATATGTCAGACGTTTCATCATCATTTACACAAATCGTCCCACCTGAACTTCGAAGTATTTTTAAAGCATCCTTCTTGTTTGAAAAATACATACATTGGCTTCCAAGACCTCTCCTGACCTCGCTTCCCCATGAACGCCAGTCAAGGAATGAAAATTCAAATGCCGGTATCGTAATAAAATAAGGAGAATTATTATAGAGGTCTGCCATCCTCAAACTCTTTTCATATACACTGTTAAAATATAAATCGATATCATGGTCGGTCAACGCCATAAAATCATACCCAAATACATCCATACCGTATCTGTAGTTCTCATCAAGCTCGCCATCCGAGCCGTCGCCGACACACCTTGATAAATTCGTATGTTCATGCAAATTGCCATAGAGAAGTATATATTTTGTACCGTCTTGGCCTTTGACCTCTTTTCTCGGTATGCGCTCTCTTCCCGCAAAATATGAAGGGCCTTCAATTTTATTTATAATACCGGGTGAATCTTCTACAACTTCATAGTCACCTTTTGATATACTTGAATTTTTACCTGTTTTAAGTTTCGCCGTATAAATTGCACTCCATATGGGTTTTGCAGGCTCTCGCAGCATAAATTGGTCTTCCCATTTGTTATCAGCCTGCCACGCCAGCAGTATATCATCTCCGCCTATAGGCGAAATGGCTGCTTTGTGCAGTCTACCAAGGATTTTCGAATCACCAATAAGGCTTAAAGCTTCACTCCATTCATTATTATCATTAAGAAAGCTTGCATAAATATCCCAGGTATGCCTGTTGTGCCCTTTGTATCTTACAGGATTTTCTGATATCTGCTTTCTGTTATTGCTTTCAACATGTTTTCTTGCAAATAAAATAATATTGCCTTTTTCATCCATGCATATGTGCGGCCTTTGATTGTTTCCTCCCTTGATAACATCACTGTATAACTTCTTTTTACCATTTTCATAACAAGCTGCCGAGCAATTTTTGCTTCCCTGATAGCAACTCGATTGTGATTTGTGATAACTGTCATTTTCATATGCAACCCAAATCTTTCCTTTCGAGTCGCACATTATTGAAGGATTTGTATTAAAATTAGGCCTGTTCTTAAGCCGTCCGCCTCTTGCAATTTCAATTTCCTCACTCAATCCCATACTTTCAATATCTAGCCTCTTTAGAAATACCGACCTTTGAAACATCTCGTCAACACGGCTGTATGCTATCCACACGGCATTATTAACACTGTCAACTGCAATTGAAGGTTCATATGAATTAAAATCTTCATCGGTTATTTCAACAGCTTCATTCCATCCATCCCTGTAAATGCTGCACATTATTTTAAATTTTCCTCCATCACAGTTTTCCCATGCAGCTGCATACATGCCATTTTCAGAAGCCACAACAGAAGGATTTGAAACCTTGTTACCTCTGGGGCTGATTCTTTCCGGTTTCCCAAAAGCTTCACCGTCATAAGGACTTCCCAACAGAATCCACTCTTCTTTTTCTATCGATACCCAGAATGCCATAGGCATATTGCCTTTAGCACAGCATAATCCTGCGAACTCATATTGCCCACTTTTTTCTATTATTTTTCGAGCATCTGACCATTTGGCATCAACATACTCATTGAAATAAATGGTATCTTTTCTGTCATCCCTGCGTTCAATCCACATAAGCCATGCCTTATTTTCCCCATTCGATGCTATATTGGGTTCCTCCATGAATTTTTCCATTGATTTTTCCGTTTCCATATTTTTAATATCCGATATTTTCATCACTTTTTACCTCCCCAGTTGATGATTTGTATTTTCCCAACTCCTTAAATGCGTTTGCACAGTTCCAATAGTTTTCATCGGTCATTCCTATTGAACTGTATTCTTCTATATAACCAATGAGCCCTCCATTAAAACATCCAAAATTGTCCATAAGCCTTTTGACATCGTTATAAATTTCCTCTTTTGTACCTGAAATAGATGTTGTCTGATAACTTACCGGACATACAAAACATACCTTACCACCCCAATCCTTCCCTATCTGTTCTATGTCAAAAATATTCGGCTGGCTTAAATTTAACATATCCACACCTATTTCAATAAAATCAGGTATTATATCATCAATCTTTCCACAGCAATGGAAATAAACGTCAAGCCCTTCTTCGTGGGCCAGTTTAAACTGCTTCCGGTACCTTGGTTTAAAAAATTCTCTCCACATCCCGGGTGAAATCATCAGGTTTTCCTGGGTACCCCAATCGTCAAAAAATGCCACCCCGTCAAATCCATAACTTTTCAGCTGCCTTATAATGTCTTCCTCAAAATTAAATACCATATCCGCAAGCCTTCCTATTTGTTCCTTGTTAATATAAAGATCTTCCAGTACAGCTGCAAACCCCCTTATAAAAGTCATCACGGTAAAACCTGTAAGTGCCAGGCTTGCAAGGTAGTATTTATCTTTTCCGTATTTCCCTTTAATCCTGTCAACATCTTCAAATCTTCTGGCATCATAGGGATTGGGCACCACATACTTATCAACCTCATCTATGTTATCAATCAGTGCATCCTTTGGCATACCCATAGTCTTGTCCAACCGTTCCCATTTAAATCCCCATTCCGATATGTCTTTATTTTCACCAATAAAGTGCCTTTCAACATCTATCAGTATTATGTCGGACTGTTCCTGGTCCTTATTGAAAAACAATATGGGGATATGGTCAGGCCTCTGCATGTTTATTGCTCTTTTTACCCTCTCTCTGCTTGTCAATATCACTCCTCCATTTCCTTCTCTACGTGCCCTTCGCTATCTATTTCAGAAAATATTCTTCAATATAAATCTGTGGGATACCTGAATAATCACTTATCATTAGGAAAGCAAAATTCTTCAAAGGCATCACACTGAGCTTGAATATTTTCAATCGGTACGTCCGGTGAATTTGAAGCTGACAGCATTAATCCCCCTTCCGGCATATATAGTGCTTCAACACATTCCTTTACCTGGTTATAAATATCATCCGGACTGCATGTGGGAAACATCTGCCTGTCAAGGTCAAGGTCTATACATACTTTCCCTTTATACATTCTTACTATATTTTCAAGGCCGTTTGCTCTCAGCTGCGGGTCATGCATGGAAATGCCACACTCAATAAGATCATCAATAATCGATAGTAAAACACCGTCCGCGGAAAATCTTACATGCACACCCGCATTTCTGCACTTCTTAAACAATTTCTTAAATACGGGTTTAATATATTGCCTGAATTTTTCAGGACTTATCATTAATGTCTGCTGCGTACCCATGTCTGAATGAAAGTATAATGAATCCACACCAATTTCAAGCCATTTATCAATAAGCCTAAGTTCATATTGTGTCACCATCTCAATCAGTACTGGAAGATGAGGATCATCCACAGCCAGATCAATCATCAAATTTTCAAATCCTCTTAAAGCATATAAAAGGTCAAAAAAACTTTCACAGTTTCCCTCAGTAAAAAATCCCTGTTCTCTCATCTTATTAAACTGTTTTTTAGTTACATCCCAGTCGCGTGGATCAAAAAGCCCAGTAACCAGCGGGTCCGGTGGTTTATAATCCTTTAGTTTATCCCAGTCATCAAGGGGGTGTTCAACGACTATACCGGCTATGCCGTCAATTTCATTCTGCCACATGCAGCCCCAGCTATCTCTCAGGTAACCTTTCTTAAAACGCTCTCCAAGATGCCCGTAATCCTTTAAATTCTGATTCGTAAAAATACGCGGATGTTCCTTTACTAATTTTTCACATTTTTCTCTGTCACTTTCCAAATGTGTCGGAAGTATAAGGACCCTGCAGGGGATCCATTCCGGGTACCTGAATTCCAGTGTACGCAAAGTATTTTCCCTCTCTGTCATAGCCATATGCATCACTCCATTTTTTTTATTTCTTATACCGGCAAACTGCCGTATTAACCTGTAACATTTACAAATACAGGGCTAAGCCATGCCATTTCCCCATCTTTTTGTTTCATTTTTACATAATAGTAGTTATGCCCTTTCCTGTCAGGCTTATCTTCTATTTCAAATTCAACATTGCGGCCATTTCCCTCTTTTGAGTAAATAATTACACCGTTCTTGACAATATTGACTATTTCTATATCATCAGTTCCGTACAACGATACATTAATTTTTACATCACTGTTATTTCTTACTTCAATCTCACTTCCTGACATATTCCCGTTAATATCAAAATACCCCAATATCCTTGCGTTTGTGGTGGCATAGCACCGTCTGTTTTTAATCGCATCAAAAATTGCTTCCCTCGACAGTTCCTTCGTATAAACCGCTATAAGCCCGTTCATATAGGGCCCGTATGTGGAATTTCCCGGCATGCAGTCATGTCCGTCACTTGACCCTATAAACGCAAGTTTATGCCCCATGTTCAATGCGTCAACCGCATAGCCACCCGGTTCACAGTTCGTTAACGGCCTTTCTCCGCCAAAATATTCGGAGCAGCCGTGTGAGGAACAAATTTCCATGGCACGCACAACATCTTCTTCATAATTTGCCCAGTCATAACCCCTGATTCTCTGCGGGTAGGTTGTCATATGAGGTATCACTACCGCATTGTGCCTGCGGGCGAATGCAAAAAGCCTTCTCGCAAAACTGTCCACATGCCAGGGTGCATCATCACCCGGAAAATAGATATTTGCATCCCATATTTCACTGTTTTCATAGCCAAGTATAGTAATAAACCTTCCATGTTCATTATATTTTTTAACCGCTTCCTTTAAGATATTCCATTGAATCGGATTTGACGCCTGTCTTCCCCCGCTGTAGCTGTCCATGTGTTCTGCATGGCATACAAAGTCCAGGAAAGATACATTCCTTGCATAGTCATACATCTGGTCAACAGTCCCTATTGAATCCATATAGCCAAGATGGCAGTGAATATCACCCCAATATACCTTGTATTCGTTTTTGTTTGATGTGCATTGGATACTATTGCTGCTTCCTTTAATACCATTATTATCTATTACGTCTACAACATAAATACCTTCATATTTCAAACTAACATCTTTAATACATACAACCGCATTATTCCCGTTAATTGTTTTATATCGTATATTGTCAAGTTCTTTTCCATTGATACTTGCCTTGAAATCCGATTTATAACCGGTTGCTGTATTGTGATAAGCATCTTCAACCCTTATGTTCACGTCAAAACTTTCATTCCTTACTACTGTTGAAGGAGCAAAAACTTTTATCCTGTCCGCTCTTCCTCCTAATATATTAATTGCCGGCGGGTCAGGGTGCTGGAAATAACTCCCGAAACCATCGGCATCCACCAAAGTTAAGAATGCAAAACCCTGCTGAGCAAATGTCTGTGCCCTTGAACCTCTTGAGCTTTTTGTCGTATCTCCTATTACTATAATAATTTCTTCATCCTGTTTTAGTTCACCATCGGTTACAATTATATGTATAAATCTGCTTGCGTCCAATACTGTGAGTTTTGTTTCGAGCTTTGCCCTGCCTGTTGCCCTTATGGAAACGAACCCATCTGCCTTGGGATTTTCAATCTGAAAAGCTTCCCAGTTCGTAGAATGATGAAATCCGACTTTAAGCCCACCGTTTTTCTTTATCCCCTGGCTTCCTACCCTGTATACATACTTCCATGTCCCCCTGGCACCCACAGTAATATCAGCTGCAGGTTCAATATACGCAACTCCAAATTTTCTGAATATTCTGGCAATACTGCTCTGGTATGATATCTTTGTATAATCCATTAAATCTTCATTATATTTCAAACCACCGACCGTATTAACAAGTTCATTTGTTTTATTAGCATTTTGTCCCGGTTCAACAACTATTTTCCCGTCATATGCCTGCGCTGCTTCTGATAAAATGGTTTCAACCACAGTATTATCCAAAGAATCGTTTACTGCAATGTGGTTTATAGTAAATTCATATCCATTGGCCTGGCGCATAATTTTTTTAATCTCACCAATTTTTCCTGTGTTATCTGCATCAATCGCCACTCCAACATTCCTGCTCGCCTGCAGGGCATTGTTTATCCTCAGTACATCACTATACCCAAAACCAGGCTGCGTGAGAACATCAAACGCAATTCTCACCGTTGTTTCTCCTTTTCCCACACCGGCGCTGTAAGACGCAAACCTGGCAAGGGAATTTAAAAACGTTTCTATGGAACCGTATGTTCTTTCCATTACTTCATCTTTGGGAATTGGTTTCATAATAAGCCTCAGCATTTTCCCTTCAAGTCTATTGAGGAGGTTTATGCATTTTTTAGCCAGCATAATATCTTCAACAAGGTTAAAATCCGTATATAAGCAAAAGCCATAAAGATTCAATCTTTCAATTGAAAGCCTGTTTTTAAGAAGTTCAACCTCATCGTCTCCGTTAAGACTTTCCAGTTCCAACAGCCTTTTTCTGTCTACGTACAACTCAACATCCCGAACACTAAACTGCTTTGCCATATTGATAATCTCATCTTCCGAACACTGCCTTTTTCCGTTTGAAAATACCAAATCCATAAATCTCACTCCCTGTAACTTATTTATTTGTTTATTTTTCGCGTATAGTATTCACGGGCAGCCTTAAACATTGCTATGGCATTTTCCGGCGGCACATCATTCTGTAAAATATGCGCTGCCGCAAACATATATCCACCATTCTTTGACATAACATCAATTACTCTTTTAACCTCATTTTTTACATCCTCTTCTGTTCCAAAAGGCATTATATTCTGAGTATCTATTCCTCCATGGAAACAAATACGGCCTCCGTATGATTTTTTTAAATTTTCCGCAGACATGTCCTCACTTACCGGTTGTATCGGATTCA
>CAZANH010000409.1:0-5281 GCA_964486515.1 uncultured Eubacteriales bacterium | reverse complement strand
AAACATTTCAGGAGAAATCATTGTTGAAAAATCACATTCCAAAGCATCCATCTCACCAGGCGCCCATACATTTGTCCAATTTATTTCCTCCGCCCTTCCGTGACACTCCCTGGCTTTTCTGTATCCTTCGGCAATCTTGTATCTGATATCACTAAGTCTGTCCAGCCATAGCTTTACTTGATCCGGTCTGTCATATAAGTCAAGGCATAGATTTTCAACCCCCCTCATCATGGAAAGAGTTGTTATGGGATCCAGCATGGCATCAGAACCTATAATGCAGTCATATCCATAATACTCTGCATGCCTGTGCATCAGATTTACTGTAATTCTATAAGGTATATAATCTGCTGAAAACTCAGGTAGAGGCTTTTCATAAAGTTTATTATCCTGTTCCACCCAGGCTGTTCTGTCATCATATTTTATCTCCGCTCCCGCCATTCCAGCCATCATGCCAATCTGTGAGGCAAAACGTGTTCTCACCGCAGGTACTGATTCAGCCGTAAATATCCGGGAAACTACATCATAAAAGTTTTTTTCAAACTGGTATTGTTCATCCAGATCTCTTAATTCCTTTGTACCCGGATCGCTGGATGGCATAAAGGAATTGGCATTCTGCCTTCGTATGGAATTAAGTATGACAGGCCTTTTAATGCTTTCCCCATGCCACCAGGCCATCATGTTCTCAAATGCTTCCTCCCAGTTATCCTTGTATTTATTTGTCCATTCAGGTCTCTTGATATTTTTGCTTTTCAATATCATACCTCCAGTAGAAAATTCAGTATATCCGGCTTACTCCGCCTGGATTTGATAGTACATTGACTTGAAGCACTCACCTATTCTAAAGCTAAAAACCCCGTGATTGTATTGGGAGGGTACTTTTCCTGCATAGAATCCTTCAGCATTAACCGCCCACACATTTAAAGTTTTCACTTCAGTCTTTATGTGTATTTCAGCTTCAATAACCTCAATCAGTATTGGAGGTTTTCCTATATCCAACATTTCGTTGTGTTCTTCATTAAATTTCATGCCTGTGTTCTCAGACCTTCCTACTGCAGTCAAAAGCATATTGTCTGAGCTTCTAATGGGCTTGTCGGTCAGAGAACTCACAGCCAAAGTTGCAAAATCTGTTTTCACGTCTATATCCATTGAATCAAAAGATATTACTCCCTCTTTGTTAAGAAATCCGTAAACCACTTTTGTTCTGTCGGTGTCAATCCAGCCGATTCCTTTCTCCCAGCTTCTGTAAAGCTGTCCAGTATCCGAGATGACATCACCCTTGCTTTTATCTACAATCCCATGGTTCATCAGAACAACTTCATCAGCATTGGATTCACAACCGTCAAACAGCATTCCAACCCTGTGTTTTTCACTTGAAAGGCTTAGTGCCGATACATCTCCCTTTTCCTTTGTATTTAAACTGCCCACTTTTATATCAACGCTTTTAACAGCAGGTTTTACATCCTTTCGCCTGTACATTAATGCGGCATGATAAAAAAGCCCAAATTTTGCAGGATCATTCCATGTGTTGAATACTCCCTCCCTGTATGATACACTTCCTATAGCCCTGGAGCTTACCTCCTTGCCGGTAATATCAATATCTTTTTTGGTCGAATAGCTGTATGTATGTACAGCAAAACCAGACCATTCCTGGAGAAGACCCACAGCTGCCATATAAAGGGGGCTTTCTGCACGCCACTCATTAGGCCAGGGGTCATCCCATTCAGAGACAAAAAAGGGTCTGTCAGGCAGCCTGCATATTGACAGATTGGGAAGAACAGAGTCAGCTTCAGTTACCATGGAACTGTTCCCAAACTTCTTTTTTCCCTCCATCCATGACCAATCATACCAGTATGTATGACCGTCCGAAAAATCTGTAACCATCTGCGTTTTACGGTTTGGCAAATCCAGCCACCACTTTGGCCCCGCATAATTATTGCCTGCAACTGGTATTTTCACTCCTATGCTACGCATGTGTTCAGTCATCTCACGATAGTACTCTTCCTGAACACTCATTAGAAACTCTGTTATTGATTCATTTTCCCTTAACGAAAAATCTATTTCCCCTTTTAATGGTTCTTTTCCCTTCTCACTGCTCCACTTGCGGTACATTTCTATAAGTTCCGATTTATAAGGCTCTATTGTAACAGATCTGTTAAACAGGTCATTCTCGTTTGTTATCCCTGTAAGTACAACTGCTGGTTCGTCCTTGTATGCAAAGCCGGTATACGGGTTTTTATGTGTCCATAAGTCATAGTTGTACTTTTTTTGCAGTTCAATAAGCCTTCTGTTGAAAATACTGCAGGGCTTTGCCGCATCAGCAAGTTCGAAGGCATTTTCTACCCCATCACCTGACTTGAATTTCCGGTAGGTGAGAAGATCCATGTATATGTATATTCCTTCCTTCTTGAGGCAGTAGATAAGGTAGTCCAGCCGCTTCATGCTTTCCGTGTCGAAGTCAAGAGTATTTCCCTTTCTTCTGCCCTTTGCAAACTGAAATATATTGGGCGTAGCCCATTCTGCATCCATCTGGTGAAACCTTACCATATTTACGCCAATTTTGGCAAGTCTCTTCGCAATTTTTTCACTGAAATCATAATTTGGAAAGTTAAGTCCACTATTAAAGTTGGTGCCCCAGAACCTTGCCTCTGTACCATCCTCAAACACGAATTTATCTTCTTTAACTCTCAGGAAACCATGCCTTCCTGCAGGTTTTTCATCTTCATATATGAATGAAAGGTCAACGGGCACATCATCCCAGTAAAAAGGATATGGTATAAAGCTTGATTTATCTGTCATAATATTTTTTGTGTTTTTACCTCTCTTTCTTTAAAAATGATACATAAATGAGCAAGAGCTCCAGGTAATATTCCTGTTGCTCATGCTCATTTATCTTTTGATAGTTTATTAATCCATAAAGAATTCATATTCTTTTTGAATCTTAAGCAACTCTGTGTTACCGGCCTCGTTCATTTCCTTAATATAATCATCCCAGTCTCCGGAAAGAGAATCCTTTTCATCCAGGTAAAATTGCATACCCATCTAGTTCCTATTTCTTTTATATTTGCCTGCAAACTTGCTATTTTGTCGTTCCTTTATAAAAATAGAATACAGGTTATGGATGTAAGTTACAATGGGTTTTATTTTCAAAAAAGGTGTTCTTTATTTCCTAACAGTATTGGTACCTCATGTTGGCCTTTGAATTAGTGCTGGGTACCTGCCACCTATATAGGTGGTGGACATCTGTCATTATATTATTGTCTTTCAAAAGTTAACAAAAAAAACAACCTTTTTGTTTTAAGTATGCCTAAAATTCAGTAATCAAGCTTATTATGAGTGTTTTGTATTTTTGATTTCCGTATTCTGAATTCTGACTTCTCGCAGCTCGTAGGCATACTTTTTGGTTGCGGCCGAAGGCTGCGGTATTTTATTTCATGTCAGAATTCCAATCTCTCTGCCTGATTTGACAAAGGCATCTATTGCATAATCCAGGTCGTTCCCTTGATTTTACTGGATTTATTGGAGATACGAAGCACATGTAATAAGGAGTCATTTTATACATTATATGTAACCAGACTTTTGTCGCAGGCTCCTAGGGAATTGCCCTTTGGAAAGGGTACCATATCCTTTTTCTCAAGCTTCCATTCAACCCCCCACCTGTCCGTCCAGTTTTCTCTTTTAACTATGTTATTGAATGAGAATCTGTACCATATGTCCTCATTTGTCATAGGTACATAATCAGGTTTTTGAAAATATATTGCCTGAAGAAAGTTTTCCTTTTTATTCATTTAGATTCTCCTATAATGCAATTTGTTTTATCAAAAATGCTTTTAAAAGCATTTATCCTGTTAACGACTGTGTCCAGAATTTTTTATTTCATCAAAACGCTTTGTCAGTTCCTTAACAATACCTGGATACTTGTCAACCAGATTGTTCTTTTCCCCCAGATCTTCCTCAAGGTTATACAGCTGCTTGTAAGTGTGACTTTCTTTTTTGTCTTCTTCACTCCAACCCAGTCCACCTCCACCTTTACCAAATATGAGTTTCCATGGGCCTTGTCGTATGGAATAAAGACCTTTATGGCTGTCATTCACAAGATTTTCACGAACCGGTTCATCAGTTTCCTCACCTAGAAGAGCAGGCAGGATACTGAAACTGTCAGGTCCTTCTTCATTTAACAATTCTCTTCCATGGATAGCTGCAAAAGTCGCAAGCATATCAGTAAAGGCAATCATTTCATTTGAAATGGTACCCGGCTTTATCATACCCGGCCATTTTGCCAAAAACGGAACCCTGTGTCCGCCTTCCCATATTTCCGTTTTCTGACCACGCAGTGGTCCGCAAGCCATATGACCGTCATAATTAACATAAGCAGCAGGCTGATGTCCTTCACTGACTGCACCGTTGTCACTAGAAAATATGACCAGTGTGTTATCTGATAAACCAAGCCTGTCAAGTGTATCAAGGATTTCTCCTACAGACCAGTCCAGTTCATGTATGAAATCGCCATATAGCCCGCAGTCGCTTGTTCCCACAAATCTCTTATTGGGCTTTATAGGTACATGTATATTCCTTTCTGCAAAATACAGGAAGAACGGGTTGTCCTGGTTTTCCTCAATAAAAGAAACTGCCTTTTTTGTAAGGTTGATTGCCGCATCTTCAAAATCGTATACAGCACTCTTTCCACTGGCAAGCGTTAACTTGACATTATCAGTTCTCGGACGGTTCAAATAGTCTGCATCAAATTCAGGCCTTGGATCATAATGCAATATTATCGGATCGTCAGGGTCTAATCCAACAACTTTTCCGTTTTCAATAAATACATTTGGTTCTTGAGGTACTCCGTGATATCCGTAAAAATAATCAAATCCTACTTCAGTTGGTCCTGGCTTTATTTCATTGTTATAATCAATTCCAAGAAGGTCATCAAACTTTTCATCATTCGGATTACCAAAACCAAGGTGCCATTTTCCTACTATACCGGTTTTATAGCCTTCCTCTTTCAGCAATGAGGCTATTGTTGTCTGGTCCTGCTCAATAACCAGAGGATCATTTGCCCATATGCACCCGGTCTTGGCCCATGTCCTCCAGCAGTACCTGCCAGTAAGCAAATTATATCTGCTAGGACTGCATACTGCTGATGGCGAGTGTGCATCTGTAAACTTGATACCCTGTTCTGAAATTTTATCTATGTTAGGGGTTTTCACCTTGGTTGCTCCATAACATCCAAGATCTCCATATCCAAGATCATCTGCCAGTATAAATACTATATTGGGTTTTTTAA
>CAZANH010000408.1:0-1896 GCA_964486515.1 uncultured Eubacteriales bacterium | reverse complement strand
TAATCACTTCATTAATAATAAAAAGAACGGTATAATTTCTTCTGACCATCATATTGTGTATACCTATAGTGATGGGGATGTCCATGGGAATTTTCCTTACAATTACTATACACCCAATTAAATAACTTTCATTCAGAATCCCACGGTTAGCCATATCAAAATGGGGCTAAACTTGGGAGGGGATGGATTGGATTATTTCAGTAATACTTAGATAAAATTATTTACTTTTTAATTATCAAAAGTTCTGAACTCATCCAATAGGGGGAGCCAGTAAACCATAAGCCCTTCAGCATCCTGCTGAGGGGCTTCGCTGTTTATTTTATCTTCTCCTTAAAAATATGGTTGATTTAATTCCATTAATAAAGTATATTATCATCAGTATTAAAAGAGGTACAAATAATGAAAATAGTAGCTATCAATGGTAGCCCCAGAGCAGAAAGGGGATATACTTCCCTGATACTTACCCCATTTATTCAAGTAATGATGGATGCTGGGGCTGGTGTTGGTTTATTCCATATCCAGAACCTGAACATCAAACCCTGCGATTGTGGCCAAATGTACTGTTGGTACAATAAGCCAGGAGAATGTTATCATACCGATGACATGCAGATACTTTATCCTAAACTGAAGGAAGCGGATATACTTGTTTTAGCTACCCCGGTTTATATCCCCTTAACCGGTAAAATGCAGGATCTATTAAATCGCTTATGCCCCTTAATTGAACCTCTGCTTGAGAATCATCATGGCCGAACCCGAGCCAAACTCCGCAAGGATGTTCAAATTCGAAAGATTGTGCTTGTCTCTACGGGTGGATGGTGGGAGAAGGAAAACTTTGCAACAGTTCTCCATATTATTAAAGAGCTTGCTGAAAATGCGGGTATCGAATTTGCCGGAGCCCTACTCAGACCCCATGCTTTCTTAATGAAGAGGGAAGGAAAGATAACCAAAGAAGGAGAGGCTATTCTATATGCAGCTAAGAGGGCAGGCAAAGAACTGATGAAAGAGGGTTGCATAAATGAGGATACCCTTGCAATGATAAGCCAGCCGCTCATCTCCGAAAAGGAACTCAGGAATGAATATAATATGATGTTAAATTAGCTTACCAATTCTTTGATTTCTTTCAACATACACTCATTGTTTTCTAAACAGAAATTGCAGAAACCGTCCTGCCCGGGATGGTATGTCATTACTTTTCATTCAAATACATAAAGGCTTTTATATATCAGAAATTTCCTGCGATATTCCTAATTTCCCATGTTTTATTCTATTCATGCCAATTTGAATCTTATCCCAAATTAGCACGCTTTCAGATATCAACCCGGGGAGCCAGTCAATCACAGCCCTTCAGCATCAGGTTGAGGGGCTGTTTCTTTCTTCATATTTTTTAAAAAAGATGACTTTTTTAGTCAAATATAGTATATTTAAAAAAATAAAGAAATATCAACAAACATAAATAGCATACCTGCAAGCTCATCTTCTAACATGACAACCAAATACCGTAACCTGTAGGAAGATAACAGAAAAATCTTTCTCTCCTATGAGAAAGCGCCAAAGAGGAAAGATACCAGATAGATGGTATTGAAACCCACCGGCACAAGAGACTGTTATCAGACAGGACTCTGGAGAGCTTTTGGATAAAAGAGCACCGAAGAGGCAATTCCCCAGGCCTTAGGAAGGTCAAACAGGGTTTTGCTAAAAAGAGTAATTCCTGATCCCTCCGGAAGAATCTTTCAGGTTCAAAAGACAGAGTAAGATAACCTTATCTTGCCCTGTCTTTTTTTATTTTGTAGATTATTTTTTACTTTAATACATTGATTGTGACTTTCAAGGAGGTGGTGAGCAGCTTTCTTTATTTATTAAAAATTTTAGAAAGAGAGGTTCCTTAAAATGATTAAA
>CAZANH010000407.1:0-4082 GCA_964486515.1 uncultured Eubacteriales bacterium | reverse complement strand
ATTCCGGGATAACCGGGACTGGCTTCAATATCATGATCCTAAAAACCTTGTTCAGGCAATAAGTATTGAAGCTGCTGAACTTCAAGAGATATTCCTTTGGCTGACAACAGAAGAATCTAAATATTTGCCACATGAGAAAATTCAAAAGGTAAAAGATGAACTGGCAGATATTTTTATATTCATGACATACCTTTGCAACCATTTTGAGATTAATTTGCTGGAGGCTATTCAAACTAAACTTCAGAAAAACGAGATGAAATACCCTGTTGAGAAATCAAAAGGCTCAAATAAAAAATACGATGAATTGTAAAAATCCGATGGATTTTTGTCTTAAGATGAAAGTCAGCTTCAGTATTATGAAAAAAGATATGCCGTTAAAATTCTTGATAGAAAGGAGTTGAATAGCCTCATTAATCGCCAGATTGTCCGATATGAATGATTATCATATGAATAATGGTAAAATACAATTTTCCCAAAAAACAAAAGTATTCCTCCTGTGGAAACGTGGTGAGGCAGGAAGTTTATTGGAGAATGTCGATGTAACAGTCCTTAAGGATGGTGTTGTCCAAATCAGAAATCCTGATAAAAGAGAAATAATTACAACTCACATCAGTAATGTCATCATTATTTCTGAAGGAGAATCCAAATGAACATGTCTTGAATAAAATACAACCTAACACTGCCCAGAAAGGAACCTACCCATAAAAAATCTTCTAATCAAAATCGTAAAGGCGCTGGTCGATGACCCGGAACAGGTGCAGGTAAATGAAATTGAAGGTGATCAAACCGTTGTACTGGAACTTAGAGTTGCAAAAACTGATATGGGAAAGATCATTGGCAAACAGGGCAGAAATGCAAATGCCATCCGATCCATATTAAGTGCAGCATCTGGGAAAACCCGGAAAAGTTATGTGCTGGAAATTGTTGAGTGATGAGATCTTAAAAAACAAGGAGAAAAGAATGACAAGAAAAGATACAAATAAAAAATGCTCTCTGGTTGCAGAATTTTATTATAAGCAAGATAGATGGGTAGAAGGAAGTGGCACTGAGGTTGTAGTAGCTGAAATCGAAAAACTTTGTGAGCAAGGTAAACTAAAAGTTTCAAGAGAAGAATTAATACACATTTTGACAAGTTCTTATCCTGATAGGAAAAATATTAAAGATAGAGTGATCAAGGTGGTCTTGTGGGCAAGGAGCCCAAAATATGAACTTATTGAGGAAGAAGAAGGGATAATAACTATTAAAAAAAGTTCAAACAACAGAAGTTGAATGAGGCTGCACAATGAATATTATTCGTCTTTTTTTGGTATCATTGCTGTTAATAAATTATTTATCCTGTGCGCATGATCCAGTTCACAACCAAACAATTAACCTTTTAAAATCTGGGCAATATGAAATTGCGTTTGGAAGAGTTGAACATTTATTGTTACCTTATAATGAACAGGCTATAAAATATGCCAATTTATTCAAGAAAGATTTTTCCGAATCATTACCACATATTTTAAATCATTATAAAAAGGAAATAAATTACATCAATTCTAACACAAAATTCAAATTAATACTGCTACCTAATAAACTAAAAAGACTTTCAGAACTTGAGCTAATCTCTAAACAGGACTACAATGACCTTATTAATGAGCTAAACAAAACGGCAGAAGAAGGGAATAGAAACAACTCATTGAAGTTTCTCATAACCGATAATTACAAAAATATAAAATCTTTGAATGAAGGAGATAATGAATTAATAATATTTAGAAGAAGTGTAGATTGCCTTTCACAAGATATTTTTCCAAAAGATACATTAGATAACTTAGCTATAGAAATACTCCGAGTGGTGGAAAAGAAAGGTGTTGATTCTGAACACTATTTTTATCTTAAAGACAAACTTGAACATACCAAGTTGGCACGTTCAATCTTGGAAAGAGAAGCAACCCAATCATTATATCCAGAGGTTGTGAGTAAAAGATTAAATGAATTTAAATTCGATATAGCTTTGAAAAGTTTACCAGCAGGCGAACCCTTTCTATATGATTTGGCTGAATATTTAGAGAAAAAGGAAAGTTTGCATATAGTAGATACCATTTCTCCTGAAACCTATGTGTTAAAAATAAAGAAACTACGTTTCAATGAACACCGAATTCCAGAAAGGACAGAAACGACAACTTATGATACATATCAAGTAAATCTGGTAGGTGCAGTCCTTCTTATGCCGAAAAATGCAACATATCTATTTGACCGAACTACAGGGGGATATGAAATTTCATATTCTTTTCTGGTTCAATTGTATAAGAATGAAATTTTATTGGTAAGCGAAAAAATTAGTGGTCAAGAGAAAAAGGAATACAGTTTTTGCAATAATGCAAGAATAAGAAATGTATTTGGAGGAGTTTCACCCGCAACATTTGTTGCAAACCCTCACATGCAGTCTATGTGTACCTCTGACACTAAATCAGTCGATACAGAAGAAGTATATGCTAACGTGATTAAAGCTCTGGGTTCAAGAATTATCACGATGCACCCTATCTATGATCGGGTTAACTATGGCATTTGTAATGACAATGCTATGCCGCAATAATCGGATATAGTATTAATTTGTAAATATATAACCTCGATTTTGCATCAAATAAAACTTGAAAAATAAAAAACCATTTGGGATTCCTGTTATAGCAAAGGTTTCGCCAAACATAACCTCTATAACAGAAGTTTCAGAGATAATTACCAATTTTGGCCGCGAGCCCTTAACCGGCGTGGGTTTAGCTATCTGTAGAGTGTAAGACCCCACTGTCGTCAATCCGATGTCCCAGCGCCGATAGGACTTCGGATTGGGTCTTCGTTGGGGTTTCTAATCGCCTGATCGGTTTTCTGGATCCCGTGTTTAAAGTTAGCACCGAGTGCAGGTGCTGCATATCATCCATCACATCTTCTGCTGTACGGTTTATCCCTGCTGAAGCCAGTTTGAGCTCTAACCTGCGCAACCAGGTCATTGCCGCAACACAAGTAAACAAGTGACAGCGAATTTTACTGTCAGTCCAGTGTCTAATAGGGCGAGTGCCAACCAAGCCTTCGTTTTTGCTGAGCCGAAACCGGTCTTCCACCTGCTACCTGTCAAGACTGGCCTCTACAATTTCGCGCGTTGTCCAGTCTGTGTTGTCAGTGATAATTATATTTTTCCCAAACATGGCCTGTTTTCTGCTAAGGTTTAGGACAAAATCGAATCGACGGTTTATGTTTGTGACAAAATTTCATCTATACTGAAGGGCGCCCGTTCGCACATTTTACAGGGCATGGTGCCTATTTTTCTTTGCATTGTTAGCTTCGGGATTGTCAACCATTGGTTATCTATTTTCGACCTGATGAAATCGTTATTTTATATTCCCGGGATCTATGATATTTGTGATTAAAATCAGATTTTAAGGAGAAAAGCTCCATGTTATATTATTTAACCCTGCTGATAATTATCCTGGTGAGCGGATTTGCCGGTATCATCCTATTAAAAAAAATTACATCTTTCCACAAACAAAGAAAAAAGCTACAAAAAAAAGAGTCCGGCTTTATAAATAAGTTTTTTGCTGAATCTGTCCCGAAGCCTGTTCATGCAGTTAAGACGGATCATCCTATTGAAAATCGCAGTTTTATTTTTGGGAAAGAAAATAATATGGAAAATAACGATCAAGAACCGGATATAAATGAAGTCCGTGCGTTCCTTTTTGGAATAATCGACAGTATGTCCGAGAACGAAATGCGGCAGCTCTTGAAAGATTTGGAGGCCCGTGAAACCAAACAACGAAGGCACTATGATCGAGAAGATTTCTTAACCATAATAGATTACACTGTGGGGGATCGGTATTATCGGGATTTCATCCAAGATATAAGTGCAAGCGGTGTCTATATCAAAACTTCTCATAAATTTTTAGTTGGCCAACCGATTTTGATGACCTTTATGTCCCCGGACAATCAGAAACCTTTTAGAATCAAGGGCGAAATTATACGTATTCAGGAGGATGGTATTGGTGTGGCGTTCAAAATAGAGAGCCAGGTACAAGAATCGGTGTTAAAAAGTTTTGTGGATATGATTCAAAAGC
>CAZANH010000406.1:0-2766 GCA_964486515.1 uncultured Eubacteriales bacterium | reverse complement strand
ATTACTGGAGGGAAAGTTTCGTACCGAAACCCGGCTTTCATCTCCCTAATAAATTAGGGAGGATTCCCACCGGTTTTTCCTAAAAGTTTAATTGGTAATTAATTAACTATACTATATGCTATATTTAAAAATGATATACCATAAAAGACAGAATTTTATAGCATTAATCCTTGTACACCAAGCCAAATAAATATTCCTTTAGAAATATTAAAAATAAGATATTTCTTATA
Source organism: uncultured Eubacteriales bacterium (assembly GCA_964486515.1). Taxonomy (GTDB): domain Bacteria; phylum Bacillota; class Clostridia; order Acetivibrionales; family CAZANH01; genus CAZANH01. The sequence goes on along the minus strand of CAZANH010000406.1, from coordinate 2,536 downwards.
CATATCCACATAAAATATAAATACCCGGAACTTCAGTTTTAAAAATGAACTTCACATTATATTTGATTTTCGAGATTTGGTATTTTTTCCTGAGTGAACTACATCGCCTTCGACCGGTGATTCCGTTGTGACGGAATTGATAAGATGTCAGGTTATAGACCTTTCCATTCTCATCCTGGACGTTGTACTGCTTACAAATCCTTTTGAAATGATACTCCACAACAGCGGGAAGAACGATTTACCGTCAAATCCTTTCATGGTGCGCAACAGGGTGCCAGCCTCTCGCCAGATGTCCCGTATGGTACTGATTGAACGATCGGATGCGTCCAGATACTCTTTCAACCTTGAAGCCGTATGAATGTCACAGCCTGAGAGCAAGGGAACCGAGCACGCTTCAGTCAGGAACCTCAGGAAGGGAACCAGACGGGTTATCCGAATCCGGACCGTTCTAGATGTATCCCCATGCAGCAGACGCAGGAGTGCATAGTATTTCACCAATCCCTTGTAAGTAAACGGAATGGCAGAAAAATAGAGGTTCATGTAATTCTCTGGTTCCGCCGCGCTTCGGATACGTTTGTCGCATATCCATATATCCTCGTCAAAGTGAATATTGCTACCGAGCTGGGGCAAGAGAGCAAGGTACCGGTTCTTTTGCTGCTTATCGTAGTTTTCGATGTATTTATATTGTAAAAGATTCATACTTGACCAGGTATAAAATAATCCGCCTGGTCAGAAAAAGTATATCACGGCCTGTGTTTTCACAAGATAAAGGATGCTCTTAACCGTCATAGTTGAACATATCCTGAATGCGGTCGCATAATTTCGGCAGCACTTTTGTACATTCTGGATGACCACGATTAACCTTCCCTCCCCTCAAAAATGGAATGTCTTTATTTTTAAACTAGTGCAAATCATAGGCTTTACCTTCCTTTCCATGTTTTTTTCGTATTTTATGCATATAAAAAACACGACCAAACATTGAAGTTTATTCGTGTTAATTATTTTAAGTGAATATTCTTAAAGGAAAATCTGATTTACGATACTACTTTAGAGGTTGAATAATATTGCCATTTGAATCGTAAATATCAACATCATTATCAAGGCCCATTTATTATCGCTCTGATTGTGCTTGAAGGGGCCTTTATCATAATTTTTGAACCGCAATTATCTTGCAACATACCAAATTGAAGCATTTTCATGTACTAATTCTTGATATATTCTTTCTGGATCATTCATATTTCTCGCTCCATCTTTGAATTTATTTCCAAATTGGACATGCCCACGATTGGCTGTCTACAAAGCCCAACATGACTTTCTTGCAGTAAATACAACAAAAATTAGCAAAGTATTATCACTGCATTTATTTCATATATCTCTTCAGATCATCGTAAAAGTTTTCTCGTGTCCCGGCAAGAATCACAATCACCATCTGCCCATCTTCTTCATAAATTCTATACGCAAGCTCATAATTGGTTTTGCTGTAGTAAACGTCATAGCAATAAACCGCGGCCAGATCACCTGTTTTTAACTCACCAATGTACGGGTCGCTGCTTATTTTTTCAAGGGCCTCTTGAAATGCTTTCTTGAGGCCCTTTTCCTTAATCTTCTTCAAGTATTTTTCTGCGGCTCCTGTGAAGCGGATTTCGTACATCTACTTGTCCTCCACTCCGAAGATATCCGCCATGGTCGCGCCCTTTTTTTCTCCCTTTGCAATACTGTCTGCCTCACCGATCAGTTTATTCATGGCAGGAGCAACTTTCTTGCTCATTTCCTTGAATTTCACAAGAAGCTCTTGTCCTGAAAACCCTTGAACAATCAAATCAGCAAGAATTTGTTCGGAAAACTCGTTTCCTATGTTTTCCCGGATAGGACGGATGACAATTGCATTGTTTTGTAGAATGCACTCGGCTTCGCTGCTGAAGCCCAACACTTCGAAATACTTCTGTGGTATGGTTATCTGTCTTTTACCCGAAACACTTATAATTTTGCGCTCCATAGAACTGCTCCTAACTGCACTTTTCGCCATTTTCTTTCCTCCCCCAGTATATGCTTAAAGTATGGTTTTATACACATTTCTTTGATTTTATTATAACCAAGTAAATGAGAAAAGTCAAATTAGAATATCACTCCATGGACTGTCGCTGCATGAGCAAAAATAGCCTACCTATTAAAAGTTCACACTCTTTTTAAGATCCTATTTTGTTTTCACCTTCATACATTTTAAGAAGGCTGTATGCCGAAATGAATTCATTCAACTGTCCTATCTTTATAAGCTGCTTCTCATTAGGCTGCAAAGTATTCGGGTGCTCAAGAATATTTACAGGATTGTTTTCCCTGGCATAAAGCTAAACCTTCCTGTATGAAAGGCCAGTCAGGGATGTAAGGCCTTTAAGGAAACTGGTAGTATGCTGTTTAAGCTGGCTCATTATTCATCACCCCCGTCATAAGGCGCCGTATTATTCTTCTCACTGATAATACCGTCAAGGATGAGCTTAAGGGTATTAAGCTTCTCCGAAACCTCAAGGTGCAAGTCAAA
>CAZANH010000405.1:0-5076 GCA_964486515.1 uncultured Eubacteriales bacterium | reverse complement strand
CATAATAAGCATCCGTGTTCAACAGGCTCCATTGGCCCGTGAAACCCGTTTCTTCCTTTTCCTATCCAATTTAAGGAATCAAAGATACAAATAATCAGTATTACTCAACAATCCAAATGCTTTCCGAATGGATTGCATCGTCTTATTTACTAACGTTTCACAGCTCTATCGAGTCTTGTTAATTATTGAATTTGAGTTATTTAAATTTTTATCTTTTGTGTTGTTTCCTGTTTTTGTGCCTTGGTGGCAAAAATTTTAATGCCACAAAAACACGAATTCACTAAAATTCACAAAAAATTGAAGAGAAATGGAGACTGCAAAGAAAAAGGACGGAAAGGCTGTGTGGAAACGACGGGTACAGAATCCCTTTTTTTTACATTTTAATTGGGATAAACGGTTGGGATTAAACTATTGATGCCCCTTCACTGCTTAAATAATCTTTAATAGAAGAAACATGCAACAATCTCTCTTTCTTTTCAGGCTCCAACTTCACTTCCTTGTTTCCGCTGATTAGTGATTCCAGGGGTATTCCCAGGTAGCGGTTTAATAAAGTGATCATTTTTAACGTCAGTGCCCTTCTTCCATTCAAAACTTCTGAAACCCTTGTTTTCCCTCCAAACAGTGGTGCCACATCAGCTTGTTTCAGGTTCATTTGCTCCATCCTGAACTTAATAGCCTCTATCGGCGATGGTGCTTTCATCCGGTAATTTTCCTGTTCATATTTTTCAATAAGCAAGGAAAGAAGTTCCATTTCTTCCCCTTCGGGGCTATTAGGTTCTATTGCATCATCAGAACTGTTCATCAGGAGATTAATCCTTTCACATGCTTCGTTATATTCTTCTTCTGTTTTTAGTATTTTAGTTTTCATAACTTACTGTTTTTGCATCTATTTTATCATATTCCTTATGTGTGCCAAACCACACTATAAAAACAATTTTGAGTTTGTATTCAACATCAACGATTAACCGGTAATCATTGCCTTTTATATTGAACACTACCCGTTTTGAACTGATTATACTGGCATTCCGGTATTTTACTTTCAATTCATTTGCATTATTCCAGGTCGAGTATTTTACTTCATAAATCCAGGCTTTTAAAGGTTCTTCAACCTGCTTGTATTTACCCAGCCTGCAATAATCCGAAAGTGTCTTTTCCTTTATTAATCTCATACAGTACAAAGATAGCAAAAGTTACCAAATAGGGTAACTTTTTTGTTTTTTATTTTAATGGGTGATATTTTTCAATCTTCCGTTACAGGTTATCCAAATGGTTTAACTGGCATGTAACAATTCATCCGATGACCTGGAGTCATCGGATGAATACAGCTAAAAAAACCACTCCCAAATATAAATTATCCGGCTTATCTTATTCTTTTATATCTACTTATCCAATATTTATTTCTTTCTATGTTTCAAAACATTAGAACAAATTAATAAATAATAATTCATTTAGGGTAACCTATTAGATTCTCAACGGATTTATATATCAAAGAAACATAAAAAATGTACAATCCAACTAAGATGAATATCGAATGTCATACAGATTGTTTCTATTACTTGCTATTCCCGCAATAGTGTTTACTGCAAAAGGTAATGCACAGAAAGCCTATGTTGGTTTAGGTATTAATCTTTTAACAAAGGATAAAATTTATTTTGACTCGGATTATATTAATAAAACAGTCTTATGCAGAGCAACATCCTGGAGGGACAGTAACTTTAAAAGACCATAATTATCATTTTATGGTAGATTTTAATGTTTGTTATCAGATATTTTAAATTTTAGAGAAAAATGAAAAAAATAATAATTGTAATTGCATTATGCTTTTATTCGATTGTGTCTTTTAGCCAATGGGTTGAAAGCATCTTTTTTAATAATGATCCTGACTGTAGTTATGATTATGGACAGTATTATTTAGTACTTTAATCATATGAAATCAAAAAAAATAAACCTGATACCTATTTTCCTACTCCTGTTGCCGCTTTGTGTAGTCATTTTGGGGCCAGGATGCAATGATGACCCAGAACCTCTCGATGGCTCCCTTCATGTAAACATCTATAAAACCAGAAATGATTATTTCAATAATGTACATTTAAACCTGATAGGTGGTGAAGTAAAAAGTAAACCTTCCTTGCACAGTTTGGTCGATTTTGATAAGGATGGGAAACCCCACTACAGATATCGTGTAAAATTACACGACGGATTTATTTTAGGAACGGCAGAAAGCTATAATCATACCGTATTCTTAAGCTATACTATTGAAGAATATTATACTATGGAAAACGACCCTGTAAACCCGTCTCTTCCTTCTATAAAAGAATTAGAGGAACATATTATCGACAGAGATCCTTTTGTGGAATTTTATACAGATTCAAACTCTCCTGCATTTTATAGCATAAATGATACAACCTTAATTAATCAAATGATAGATAAGAATCAACTAGATATATATTTTAAACGATTAAAATGATGATAATACATAAATTGTTCATTTTCCTGTTTATTATTTTATTGGCTTGTACAACTAACGCAAAAAAGGTCAATATAAATACTGTTAAACTAATTGCAGTCAATACTTATAATAGAAATATAAAAGGTAATTCTGCAAAAATTATAGAACTGCTACCTGATGTAAAAAACAAAGACACACTATTTTACATTGCAAATTTTAATGATGGCTTTGTTATTGTTTCAACTGAAGATGCCGCTCCCCCGATTTGGGCTATGGGAAAACGGAGAAGTTGGAAAAGTCTGATATACCACCTGCAATGAATTATTTATTTGATTGGTATGAAGAACAAATATTAACTTTAAGAAATTTGGATGCAACGCCTACTGATAAGATTCAAAATATGTGGGATACATTAAGCGAAGGCAATTTCTTAAAAGTTGGAACACCTATAATTGGTCCCTTATGCACTACAACTTGGAGTCAAGGGAATCCCTATTGGCCAACATATAATCAGGAATGCCCGGGTAATTGCTTTGCAGGATGTGTAGCAGTAGCAATGGCCCAGATTTTATACTATTGGAGTTGCCGTGTAGAAGGAACAGGGGAGCATTGTTATGAAGAAGATTATTATGGTGAACTTTGTGCTAATTTTGAAGCTGCAGACTATCAATGGTCTGATATGAGCGAACATAGTGCCGATGATTACAACGCAATTCTTATATATAATTGCGGTATATCTGTTAATACAGATTATGAATTTAGTGGCTCCTCGGCAACCTTGAATGATGCAGTAATCGCATTGGAAAACTATTTTGGATTTAAAAATCAAACATCATTAAAAACTCAAAGTTCTTATTCTCTTAAAAATTGGATTGCTCTTTTAGAGTCAAATTTAGATAATGGATGGCCAATTATTTTTGGAGGGAAGGAAAGTAATAATGCAGAGGCAGGACATGCATGGGTTATAGACGGTTATGATAATGAAGATTATTTTCATTGTAATTGGGGTTATAATGGACAAGCTAATGAATGGTATTGGATAAACACTCTTAATCCTGTTCTCAACGGAGAGGAGTGTAATTTCAATTATAAAAACTGTGCTATTGTTAATGCTGAACCTATAAGGAGTACAGGAGTAGAAACACCAAATTTATCTGCTCAAACATTTACTTACAGTCCAAATGGATATATAATAACAATTCCTGAAGCAGAAGGCGCAAGTAGCTATGAATGGTCAACACAATATGGGACAATTAGCGGGACAGGTACTTCAGTTACGTTGTATTCCGATTGTTCAACGAATGTATCAGTCAGGGCATATAATGAACAATGTGAAATACAATCATCATGGAATACTAAATTGGTTACTATTAACTACGGTTCTATTTCCGGTTCCACCATCATTTGCAGTTCATCGGCCTATTCAATTAGTAACCTGCCCTCCGGCGCAACGGTTTCCTGGTCGTTAACGCCACACGCGTCAACAATCCAGTTACAGCAGAATATCCCGGCAACAAATATGTGCCTGATTTCAAATCCACATTATTACCCTGCAACAATGACCTTAACAGCTACCATTACCACTGGCTGTGGTATTGAAATAGAAGTTACTAAAACAGTTGTAAGCGATACCAATTCAACCATTCAAAATGGCAGCTACTATCAGGAGGCATGTACTTTTTACGGGGTAAGCCATCCGAGCCAAAGCGGTACTTTAGATGGAAATGCCGTATTTCTGCATCAGGGATGTATGACCGAGGTTACCTTGTCAAACATGGTTGGCCGTAAAGTGTCTTTATCTTCAGGGTCAGGACAACCGATGTACTGGTACTATAACAATGATACACATATCTTGTATCTTCAATTGCCCTATCTGTCAGGAGGGGTACCTTTTATATTTAATATTACCGGCGATGGTGCATGCAACCAGAAGTCTGTATTGTTTTTTTCATATGGAAACAACAGGTCGGCTTTGGTTATTTACCCAAATCCTGCTTCTACTGAAACCACTATAATGCTTGAGCCAGTTTCTGAGGAATCCATTACAAATGAAAACGATGAATGGGAATTGGAAATATTCGACCAGTCAATGTCACTGAAATTGAAAAAAGAGAAACTGAAAAGTAAGGAAATTTATATAAAAACCGCCGGATGGAAAGAAGGCGTTTATATTGTCCGTGTAAAATATAAAGACGAGGTTTTACAGGGGAAGCTGGTCGTTAAATAATAATGCCATTAAAAGAAAAAAACAATGTGCCCTTTCCTGTGTCGAAGCGGGTCGGATGAACGTGCTAATTTACATAGTGATACATTATGTAACTTAGCTTTGGGCATAAATTTTTGGGCGTGTTTCTTTTGCTCCGTACAGTACAATGGAAAACGGCAAAGAAACACAACGGAAAGGGTATGTTTGTAACTATTCATCCGATGACTTAAAGTCATCGGATGAATATGACATAATTATCTAGTTCCCGTAAACCAGGTCATCCTCCAGGATGGGAATACCTGCTTTTACAAGGCGTTCTTTTGTTTCCTGAATATCAGATACTTCCAGTATAAGAATAGCCAGTTGCTTATCGGACAGCAGCCGGGTATAGGCATTTTCAAAATGAATCCCCACTTTGGCC
>CAZANH010000404.1:0-3201 GCA_964486515.1 uncultured Eubacteriales bacterium | reverse complement strand
ATATTTTATCAAATAAAAGCTTTACATACATATCATTTTCTCCAATTATTTAATCTTCTTTGCCGGAACACCGACATAGGTACCCTCTTCACAAATATTTCTCACGACAACGGCCCCCGCGCCAAGAATTACATTCTCAGCCAAACGCAGCCCCTGAATCACACAGGATTTAGCGCCTAATTCACAATTCCTGTTAATTATAATACTGCCGCCAATACTTACATTCCAATACAAGGTAGAAAAGCTGTGAATCTCGCAATCGTGGCCAATGCCACACTGGGGATTGACAGTAACAAAGTCATGCAATTTTACCTGTACCGATACAAAGCTGTTGACACATATGATGTTTCCTTTACCCATACTGACATTACTTCCCATTACAACCGTTGGGTGGACCAGGTTGGGAAATTTAAATCCCATATCCTTTATTTTCTCACAAATCCTATCTTTTATTTTTGGGTCGGCAATGGCTATAACAGCATTTTCAACACTCTTGTATTTGTATAAATGCTCCAGCGAATCCAATACTGGTATATTATTGACAGCGGTACCTTTTTTATTAATATCATCATCAATAAAACCCACTATTTCATAATCACCAATATCTCTTATTAAATCGGCAATCTCTTTTCCAAGCCCGCCTGCTCCAATAATTAATATCCTCTTCATAATACTAAAACCTGCCTATTATTTCCTTTATTATATCACAGACCATGTCAACTTCCCATTCCTGCATGCCGGTATAAAAGGGAATAGCAAGAGTTGACCGGCTGATTCTTTCTGATGCGGGAAAGTCGCCTTCCTTGAACCCAAACATCTCAACCATATAGGGTTGAAGATGTATAGCGGTAAAATATGGTTTTGAGTCAATGTCCTTCCCGCTCAGCAAATCCATAACCCTGTCACGGTCAATACCTTTATCTAATGTAACAGGATAAACAAACCAGCTCATTTTAGTTACCCGGGGATGAATCCATGGAACCGTCAAGCCGTCAACATCCCTCAACCTTCTGGTATATAAACCGGCAACTTTTTCTCTTTTTTCCAATATCTCTTCTATTCTACCAAACTGCGCAACACCTAACGCGCTATGAAGCTCACTTAACCGGTAATTATAACCTATCTCTTCATGGTTTAGCATCCTTCCTGTTACAGCTCTGCCCTGGCTTCTCAAACTTCTGCATTTTTCCGCCATATAATCATCATTGGTAGCAATAATTCCACCCTCAGCTGTTGTAATCTGTTTGTTTGGATAAAAGGCAAACACGGAGCCATCTGCCAAAGAGCCCGCCTTTACACCATCAAACTCACTTCCCAACGCTTCGCAGCTATCCTCTATCACCTTTAAACCGCACTCCCTGGCTATATTAACAACTTCCCTTATATCAACAGGCTGCCCGAAGATATCCACGGGTAACAGCATCTTGGTTTTATCCGTAATTTTATGTTTTATCGCATCAATATCTATATTGAATGTTTTCTCGTCAATATCAACAAAAACCGGCTTTGCACCTTCAAAAAGAAAGCAGTTTGTAGACGCGACAAAACTAAATGGAGTAGTAATAACCTCATCACCTTTACCTATTCCCATTGCTTTAACCAATAAATGCAGCCCGCTTGTCCCGCTGTTAACTCCAACAGCATGTTTTACACCTATATAATTGGCTATGCTCTCTTCAAATTCCACAATTTTAGGCCCTATACTCAATATATTGCTCTTTAGTACATCAACTACAGCCCTGATTTCTATTTCTGTAATATCAGGTTTACTTAAAGGTATCCTCATTTTGCACTCTCCATGTCTTTATTTATATTTAAACTGTCTTTCAGTATCACTTTACGGTTACCCACATCTTTTTCAGCTTTATAATTTACCAGTTCCAAAATAAAGCTCACACCTTCCTTATATTCATCTGCATGGTAATTAACCGTATATTCTTTCATTTCATCATTCAGTGTAATTTCAGCAACTACATTTAGATAACTATCTCGTACCCTAATTTTGGAATACTCCTCAAGGAAAGACCCTTTTGCTTTAAAGGTTATAGTGTAATCACCTTCCTCAAGCTTGAACCTTCCTGTTTCCACCCAGCCATTACTGGTTATGTTAATATTATCTTCCTTATCTTTGCCATAAATCACATTGATCCATTTACTTTCACCCAGTTCAAGTATCCCCTGATTCTCTTTTACTAAATGATAATCTATTGGAAAATATGATTCCTGTGTAAAAACCTTGTTTTTATAGTCATAATACCGCCCATACAGGCAGAAATCTTCAGAAGATAACAAACGCCTCATCTTTGTTTTATATGTTTTCCCCATTTCCCATTTGCTTGTATAAGGATACATTGTGTAACGGTAAGTGCGGATATTCCTCTGATAATCATCAGGCAGAATTGATGATATGGTACTGTAGTTTAATAACAGATCAAACTGATAGTTTTCTTCCACAGTTTTTTCACATGCATGCTCAAATTCAAAAATATGAGAAAGATTTGAGTACTTCAGTACTTTCGCGTCCAACAAATCAAAATTACTGAACTGGTTTTTACCTGTATCAAATTCTTTCTTAAAGGAGGGCTCTTCCAGATATCTCAAATAACCTCTTTCATTTAACCAGTTTTCAGCAAACGCCGGCAGTAAAACATAGTCATATAAAGGTATTTTCTTGTCATGATTTTGCAAATAAGCATTTTTAACCTTCATCCAGCCTTCACCGCTTTTAAACCTGATCTGAACTTCATCCCTCACAGTTACAGGCAAACTAACCAAACCATAGGCAGATTTAAATTCCATTATTTCAAGCAGATTATCTCCGTTTAAAATTTCTACAGTATGCAAATGGTTATCCGTTTGTAAATCAAAGGCCAATGTATAATTGCCTGGTTCTGCCACTATTTGTTTACTGTAAGCCTTGCCATTTGAAACATATATATTTATAGCCATTTTATATGTCAGATTAAAATACAAAAAAGATGCTGCAGCCAATAAGAAGGCAAAAATAACAGTATATTTCCGTTTTTTCATAATAAAGTCAGGAGCAAAATCACATTCTATATCCCTAACTTCCATTGCCAGCATTAACCCCATCACATACCAGAGAAAACGTATATTCTCAACATTGATACTCATGGAATTAATAAAGAAACCGATAAAAAGCGGTATAAAATAAACCTTGTATTTCTTTTTTGATTTTAT
>CAZANH010000403.1:0-1506 GCA_964486515.1 uncultured Eubacteriales bacterium | reverse complement strand
TACAGTCCATTCAACACACCATGGCGCTCCTACCATAGGAATAATGTTTCCCCCTTTATTCTTGAATGCTTCCATTACAGCTTCAAGTTCATCAAGAGTTTCCGGAACCTTCAAAGAAAGATCGTCTAACCAGTCCTTTCTGATTATTGTCCCCCATACAGCTTGATGATTTACACTGGGTACACCCATGATTGCTTCATTGTAAGTAATAGCATTCCAGGCTTGTTGAGGAATAGCTGCTTTGAGGTTGGGACCATATTCATCAATAACATCATTAAGGGGTTTTATAAGTCCCGGCTTGCTGATATGAACTCCCAAACCCAATTCGCCGATATAATTTGCTATAGCATCGACCTGTTCTCCACCGGCTAAAGCCAGATTGACTTTCTGTACAAAGTCTTCGTTGGTTAAAGCTCTTACATCAAAGTCAAGATTCAGACCAGTGTCCTGAAATAATTTTTTTTCAATGGCTTCTTTAACTATTTCATCATCTTTAGCTACCTTTATTGACCCTGCCCTGTATATAGCTATTGTTGTTTTTTCCATCACTTTTTTAGAAGACTCCTGACTGACATCAGGTTCTTTCTTAGTAGTTGACTCTTCCGGTTTTGTGGAAGCTGTGCATGAAGATAACATAGCAACCGCAAAAATCAAACAAACAAGAATTGCAAATATTCTTACATAAACATTACGATACATTTAAAACTCCTCCTTCAAAAATTTAATTTCATTCGGTTACCAAACTTTATAACAAAACCACGATACGAAATCCTTTTGCATACCCCCTTTCTATATAAGAATAAATTTTAAACTCACCTCCCTATCCCTTAATTGATCCGATTAATATGCCTTTTATGAAATACTTCTGTAGAAACGGGTAAACCATAATAATAGGCAACGATGCAACAATTATGGTAGCCATTTTTGTTGATTGTTCCGGCACAATATTGTTTTGTTTTACCATAACGCCGCTTTTAGCCACCAGAAGGCTGAAATTACTCAACAACTCTCTTATAAGCAGTTGTATGGGCATTTTGCTTCTATCCTCTATAAATAACAGTGCCTGGAAATAATCGTTCCAGTATGCAACTCCAAAAAATAGGGTAATTGTTGCAAGAACAGGCTTTGATAATGGAATAATTATCCTGAAAAAAATGAGAAAATCATTAGCACCATCAATATATGCTGATTCATGTAAACTATCAGGAATTTCCATAAAGAAATTCCTGATGAGTATCATAAACCATACATTTATAATACCCGGTATAATAAGTGCTCCATAGGAATTATACAACCCAAGACTTCTTACCAAAAGAAAATAAGGTACCAGCCCACCTGTAAAGAGCATAGTTATCAACACATAAATCATGAAATACTTACGCCCTGGAAGGCTTTTCCTGGAAAGAGGATATGCGAACATCGATGTAAATAAAACTCCCAGTATTGTTCCTGCAATTGTAATGGAAATAGTATTTATTATAGATCTCATAATAAATGTATCATTAA
>CAZANH010000402.1:0-2034 GCA_964486515.1 uncultured Eubacteriales bacterium | reverse complement strand
TGAAGTACTACCCTTTCTTAGGACCACTCTTGGTCTTCTCTTAATGAATTTTTATAACTCTTATGATGATGTAAATCAGTGTTAATTACCGGAAATAACTCGATAGAGTTATTCTGGTTATTAACACTTTTTCTTTTTTGCTTACTTTTTTCTTTTGTTGAAAACTCCATTTTTTGTTGATAAAATTATGCCGCACTTTGATATAGATCCGCCGGAATTTTCCTGTCGATTCCTTGATGATGCAATACATGGTTGTAATACCCAATGTACTCTTTCACTCCCTGGTATAATTCCAAACCATCTTTAGCAGGGTACAGGTAAACATGATCATATTTCAATGTCCGCCAAAATCGTTCAATAAAAATATTATCAATGGCTCTACCTTTCCCATCCATGCTTATTTTAATGCCTTCTTCCTTTAAATACTCTACCCAGTCTTCACAAGTAAACTGGCTGCCCTGGTCTGAGTTTATGATCTCCGGTTTCCCATGATCCTTTATGGCCTGTTTTAATACCTCTAAGGAGGCTTCTGCTTCCAGGGTGTTGGAAATACCCCAGCCTACAATATAACGGCTGTAAACATCTATAATGGCTGTCATATACATGAACCCGTTTTTCATGGGAATGTAGGTAATATCAATGGCCCAGACCTGATTGGGACGATTGATTTTCATCCCTTTCAATAAATAGGGGTGAATATATTTTTTCATGCCCAGTTTGCTCAAATTCTTTTTCGGATATATCGCCATTAAACCCATCAGACGAAGTAATCTTCTTACCCGCTTATGATTCACTACAAATCCCATTGTCAATAAAAAATCCTGCATCCTGATCACTCCTTCTGTAGGATGTTTTAAATAATGCTCATCCATCAAACGCATGATCTCAAGGTTTTCCGGTTTTTCTCCTTTCGGCTTATAATACAAACCACTCCTGTGCAAGTTTAACAGATCACATTGCCGACGAACACTTAAAAAATGTTGATTGTCAATAAGTTCTCTCTGCTCTTTCATAGTCCGAGTTTTCTGGCAGTTTTTTTTAAAAAGTCATTCTCTATCTCCAACTGTCCAATCTTGGCATACAGCTTCTCAGTATCCACTTCTTTTTCCTGGGAGCCCTTGCTTTCAAATGCAGCAGATGAGTTCTCAATAAACTCTTTCTTCCATTTGCTTATAATGTTCGGATGAACCTCAAATCGTCTGGATAGTTCTGCTAATGATTCCCGCTCCTTGAGCGCTTCAATAGCAACCTTAGCCTTAAAGACACTGCTAAATTTTCTTCTTGATTTTGTCATAACTACTGGTTAAAATTAATACTAAATTTTCAACTTAACCAGTGGACCTAAATTTGGGTAGTATTATACTGATCACGAAACACAACACTCTTTATTACAGGGTAAAGCCCAGAAAAAAAGAACCAGAGCTCATCCATGGACCCATCCATAAGATAATCTGAAGTTACATCGAGTTCATTTGCCAGTCATTCATATAATACCAGTGAAATTAATTTTTGAGAAAGATGATTATCTTTAATCTCATATAAGTTTAATGTCAAAAATAAAAATATACCAGGTTGACGGGAACACAGAGATTTCTGTAACGGTAGAAAAAGAAACCGTATGGTTGAATCTTAATCAGATCGTCCAATTATTTGACCGTGATAAAAGTGTCATTTCCAGACACCTAAAAAACATTTTTAAAGAGGGAGAGCTTAACAGGGAGTCAGTTGTTGCAAAAAATGCAACAACTGCTTCCGACGGTAAAACATACTTAGTTGACTTTTATAATCTTGATGTAATTATTTCGGTTGGTTATAGAGTTAACCCTTTACGAGGAACTTAGTTTAGGAGCCGGGTTCTTAATCCGAAATACATTTAACTATGCGCCAGGAGCATTTAGATCTGAACTATTTAACACTTACATCTAATATTTAATATCTGCGAATAATTCCGTAATTTTGATTAAACAATAATTTATATTATGAGAACGATACAATTAAAAATCCCAGATAGTATCGACATGACAGATTATGATT
>CAZANH010000401.1:0-5829 GCA_964486515.1 uncultured Eubacteriales bacterium | reverse complement strand
ATATTTTATCAGCATTAGAAAAATCAACTTCCATATTATTATTATAAATGATTATTGCCGAAATGTATATATTTTTTTCCGGTTTTAACATTTGATTATCGTATTATATGTATTACTATTAACATGTTAGAGAAACACCAATGTTAAAAGATATTATGGTAAAATTGGAAAATAAAACCATACAAAAAAGGAGCAGAATTAAATGAAAAAGGAAACCATGTCACCGAGAGAACGCTGGGAGGCAGTACTTAATCATAAAAAACCTGACAGAATGCCAATTGACTATTGGGCAACACCGGAGGTTAATATTAAACTGATGAAGTGGCTTGGACTTGAAAGTATGCATGATGTCTGCAAAGAACTTCATATTGACAGGCCTGTACGAGTAATTCCAGAATATATAGGCCCAAAGAAGGTAGATTTATCTACGGATATTTATGGATGCCGCTACAAGGATATTGAGTACAACGGTGGTATATATGCAGAATGTATTTATAACCCTCTGGCGGATTATGAAACAGTGGAGGAAATTGATAAAAATTATCAGTGGCCCACGGTTGATTGGTTTGATTACAGTACTATAAAGGAACAAATAAAGGGGAAAGAGGAATATCCAGTAGGAGGAGGAGGTTCTGAACCATTTTTATGGTACAAGAGGTTAAGGGGTGAAGAACAGGCCTATGTTGATCTTGTTATGAAACCGGAAATTGTTGATCACTGCCTTGATAAATTATTTGATTTCTGTTATGAAAATACGGAAAGAATATATGAGCAGATTCCTGGAAAAGTTACTTATTCCTATGTAGCAGAAGATTTGGGAGGAGAGACCGGACTGCTTTATTCACCAGAGCATATAAGAAAATATTTCCTTCCGAGAATGAAACGTATGATGGACCTGGCACACAGTTCAGGAGTTTTTGTATTTAATCACAGTGATGGGGCAATTAGAGATATCATACCTGATTTTATAAATGCAGGAATAGATATTTTGAATCCAATACAATGGAGATGTTCGGGAATGGAACGCGAAGGGCTGAAAAAGGATTTTGGAAAGGATGTTATTTTTCATGGCGGAGTTGATAATCAATATACGCTTCCATTTGGTTCAACCGATGAGGTAAGAAAAGAGGTCAGAGAGAATATAAGGATATTCGGAAAAGGAGGGGGATATATTCTTGCCCCCTGTCACAATATTCAAGCGGTTTCACCGGTAGAAAACATAATTGCAATGTACAAAGAGGGATATGATCTGAGCTGGGATGTCTAGTTACTGTTTTATACGGTAATGTCTTTTCTTTCATAGAACACATATGTCAGCGCAATTGAAATTGCTGTGGTAAACGCAAATATCAATAGATAAACCGTATCTATGGTTTTATTGGCAGCTATATTGGCTGAAGCAACATACTCAAAAGGAGAAAGATATTTTAAAAAATCAGCTTTTTCATTAATCTTTGAGATAACCCCGATAATAAACATACCCATTGCCGCACTGATTGATATGGGATATATTGATTTTGCCTTTACAATAAACACGGATATGAACATACCTATTGATGAAAGCATAAAAAATACAAGTACAGGGGCAATTGAAAGCAGCATCAATACTTTAAAGTTATAGTCGGATTTCTTGTATATTTCCACCAGTATAAATGTGGATGCCGCGAAAACCACAGAGAATAAGAAAAGATAAATTAGTGAACAAGCCAGTTTTCCTGTGACAACCGTCCTTCTTTTTATGGGTTTTGAAAGGAGAAACTCAACTGTTTTATCGCTTTCTTCCTTTGATAATATCCCGGCTCCAAGAATCATGGAATATATTGAACCCGCAAATAGAAAATATAGATAGGAATAGGTGCCAAAATAACTGATAATATTTGAAAAATCAAGACTATCTGCATTAAATGCCGCCTTAAATTCATCGGGCAGATTTTGTATAATTTCAAGGTAATTGTCACCAAGGTCTGCCATAGCAGGATATAAAGAAAAAATCAATATGTTATATACTATAAATATACCCGTCCATATTAAAAAAGATTTTTTGTTTCTTTTGAGTTCCCTCAGAAAAACTGTCATATCATTCGTCTCCCTTCTCATAGTAATGCATAAAAACTTCTTCAAGTGATGGTTCCTCAATCCATAGATTTTCAATATTAAGATTTGACAGTTCCTTTACAATTATACCCATTGTACCTGCAAAAAGGAATTCAATCTGTTTCCCTTTTATTTCAAGGTGTTCGACTCCATTACATTCAAGGCTTTCTGCATTTATTTCATTTTTAAGTTCAACTTTTATCTTTTTGTATTTGTTTGCCCTTATACTTTCTATACTTTCTACCTTCAGGAGTTTTCCTTCCTTAATTATACCTACCCTGCTGCATATTTTCTGAACTTCATTAAGAATATGAGAAGACAGAAATATTGTTGTGCCTTTTCTGTTCTCCTCCAGCAACAATTCATAGAAACTTTTCTGCATCAAAGGGTCAAGGCTGCTTGTAGGTTCATCCAGTATCAATAGTTCAGGTTCATGTATAAATGCCTGCAAAATACCAACCTTTTTCCTGTTACCAAAAGAAAGGGATTCAATTTTCCTGTCAAGTTCCACATCAAAAATATCTGCAAGCTCATTAATTCTTTTTGTACAATCCTTCCTGTAAAACTTTCCTGAATATGAAAGTAAATCGTTAACCCTCATGTCATCATAATAATTTACATCAGAAGAGATATACCCTGTTTTTTTCTTGATTTTTTCTGATTCTCTGAAACAATCCATATTAAATATTTCTGACTTGCCATAGGTTGGGTGGATGAACGAAAGCAAAGTTCTTATCGTAGTTGATTTTCCTGCGCCGTTAGGCCCTATAAATCCGAATATCTCTCCCTTCTCTACATCCAGGTTTACATCAATAATACCCCGTGATTTTCCATAATACTTCGTAAGGTTGCGAGTTCTTATCACACTCATATATCTGCCTCCCCCTACATTTTATTTTCAACTGCCACAGATGATACCACTGTCTTTAAACCAGTAAGCTTTTAGTGCTTTGAAAATAACCCGCCTTTAAAAAGGCTGGTATAAAACAACCCCTTTACTTTAGTACAGGCGTCCTTAAGCATATATTATATAACTTATTATTAATTGTTACAAGCTTGAATTAATTGTTTCTTCGTAACTATTAAGATACCCCGTGACTGTTCAAGTATCCCGTTGTATACCAATTGAAGAATATCTTTTTGAAAAAACGCTGCGGGCATCAAGAGGCTGTATATTCAGCATTTAAAGTCAAATCAAACTCGCTGAATGCTTCAATATTATCAACAACCAAATTGAATTATGGATTATTTTAAAATATAATAGGATTATGATAGGAAGTCAGGAGCGGTAAGGGGATTAATAATGATGGATGAAATAATACAGATTTTAGATGCAAAAGGCCCGTTAACAGGAAAGGAACTGCTTGAAACTGCCAAATCAGATGAATTATCTTTATGGAGATACTGCTTTGGCAGCAGTAAAATCATAACAAAAACAATAGGTAAACCTTATTTAAGGCTGGACAGGCAGGTTGAGGGATATGCAAGACTTTCTCCCTCTATAATGAGGGAATTTTACAGTTATACCGTAATCGGCATTGAAAAACATATTTCCGGAATATTTGAAAAAGCCAATTCTCTGCATAGGGAAATAATAGAAATAAGTAAAAGAAAATTTACCCTTGCATATGAAATAATTTCAAAACTGGTTGAATCCTTACAAAATTCAGCAATTATAAAATCATACGCATGTTTCATAATTGCAGGTGACGTAGTATATGAAATGTCACACTCGGAATCAAGGCCGGAACCGTCCACAGGGGAGCTGGTAAAAGGTTCTGACCTCGATATTGTTGTTGTAACCGAAAATCTTTCGCACAGTATTGTTAAATCGTTGCACGATACCATATACAAAGTAAAATATCAGGTCTTGAAAAATCCAAGCTACAGGGAAGAACATGATTATATAATCAAAGATATTTCAAAAATTAAAAAACAGTTACGGTTTGACACCTTTGAATCAATGGTTGCCTCAAAAGTCCTTTTTGAGGGAAAATTCCTGTTTGGCAATTCGGATATGTTCAAAAAAATAAAAAAAATGCTCCAAGAAAGAGACATACACTCACGGATGTCATCTCTAGAAAAAATTGCAACAATTAACCGGAACAAAGCCATACATTACCTTCTGGGCAATTCGGCTCCATTATGCAGGGAAGATTACATGAAACTATTTTATACAAAAGAAGAAAAAGAAGAATTCTACTGAGTTCAACTCAGTTGTCTTTCCTTTTTCAATATTTCAGTATGTATATAATGTTCCAAATTATTCAGCTTTGAGGCGGCTCCTTTTTCAAGAACAACTGATATCCCGCCGCTGTGGAGTTGTATGGCTGAAGCAGTTATCTGTGAAGTTACGGGGCCCTCAAGTGCTTTCGCAACCACATCAGACTTTTTTTCTCCGTTTGCAATCATAAGGATATTCTTCGCTTCAAGGATGGTCCCCACTCCCATGGTAATTGCAAAATGTGGCATCTTATCCTTTGATATCCCGGCTTTTTTATAAAAGCTTTCATAATTATCATCAATAGTTTGTTTTGTTAATGCCTGAACCCTCGTCCTTGAATAAAGAGAAGAACCGGGTTCATTGAATCCCCAATGTCCGTCCCCTCCTATTCCCAAAAGCTGGAGATCAATTCCTCCTGTATTTTTTATCTCTTCTTCATACCATTTGCAGAACTTTTCCGGTTCAGTTGTACGCCCATCCGGTACATATATATTTTCCTTCTTAATATTGATATTCTTGAATAATTCCTCGTACATAAATCTTGCATAGCTCTGATCCAAATCATACGGCTTGTTCAGGTCAATTCCTATCCCAAGGTATTCGTCCAAATTAAAAGTTTTTACATGTGAGAAATCAAGTCCTTCATTATGCATTCTGATAAGTTCCCTATAGGTACCTATAGGAGTACTTCCAGTGGCTAATCCAAGTACACAGCCATTTTTTGATTTTACAAACCCGGCTATTATTTCCGCTGCCGATTTACTCATTGAATCATAATTTTCTCTGATATAAATATCCATAACCAATCTCCTTTATAATAATTATGCCGAACCAATAAACATATTGTACCATGGAAGCTTAATCATTTCCAGAAAAAATTGACACTACCTTGACACGCATAATAATTTGGTGACTGTTCAAGTATCCCACAGATTTATATTGAAGAAATATTTTTCTGAAATAGATAGCGAAGTCACACAGAGGCTGTTTTTGAAGCAAGGATAAGTTCAAATCACTGTTTGAGATGAATGTTTTCCCGTTATATTAATTGAACATTCATCGAGTTTGAATTTGACGGTACCATTTCAACACTACGTTATGGCTGGGAGAATATTATGGGACCTCTCATGGTGGAGATGATAAGCGGCTCCAATCTTCCGGATGAAAGAATTGTAGCAGAAGTAAACGAATACATAGAGAGTTCGACCGGAATACAGACTATTTATCAAATGCAGTGGCTTGCTGAAATGGTCAGAAAATTCGGAAGAAATCGAAAAGTTGTAGATGATCCCTGGTGGTACAAGGCAGAGTATAACAGGAGACTTATGGAGCTTGTGGAAAGACGAAAAAAGAAAATAATTAATAATGAAGCATAAAGGCAGAAATTTATGATAAAAGGAAGCGAAAATCTACTTAAAAGATTGAAGGAAAAGGATATTGCTATTTTTGTTGCAAGTGGGACAGACCATGCTGATGTAATTGAAGAAACTGAAATTTTAGGTGTAGGGAAA
>CAZANH010000400.1:0-11019 GCA_964486515.1 uncultured Eubacteriales bacterium | reverse complement strand
ATCAGCTTCAGGTGCTGGGAACCCTGTTCAGTGCCCACTGATAAAAGAGAAAGTACGGGAGAACATACAGTTGCGTTTTTGTAACAAACTGGAATCGGTAAAACTTTACGGCTGGGATTTTCCACCAGCATCAGCTGTAAGGACTTTGGAAAGCATGAAATAAAAATAGGGCGGATAGGGACTGTTGGCCTTTTGGTGCTCTTAATCACTATCATTAGCGGTTTACATATTGCCTGAAGATGGAGGAAAAGCAGATTGTAATTTTATATATTTTCCTTCAGCAATTTTAAATATTGTCTTGGTGTTTTGCCTGTGTATTGTGTGAAAAGTTTGTAAAAATGGCAAATGTCTGGAATGCCGCAGGAAACCGCTATATCTTTTATTGTTTTATCTGTATTCTGCAAAAGGCTTTTTGCCCTGGACATACGACAATTTATCAGATATGTTTTTGGCGATAAGCCTATATGTATTTTAAATATTTTCCACATGTATGTTCTATTAATATTGAAGTGGTTGGATACTTCATGTATATTTATATTGCCAGTACAATTGTATTCAAGATATGCTGCAATAGACCATGCCAGATGATTTGTGCTGTCAACTCTTTTCAATTCCAAATCAGCAACATTTCTTGATATTTCAATAAAATGAAGCAATTTATAGATTGTACTCTTAATATAAATAGAAGAAGTGGACCTGCTTTCATTTAATGTTTCTGTAATTTCATAGATTGTTTTGTATGCTTTGTGTATGTTTAAAAGGTGGAAAACAGGATTAGCCAAAGTCAAGCCAAGCGTTTCCAATAATTTGCACACATTATTTCCTGACAGGCCCATCCAGCAGAAAATCAACTGATTATCGGGATTTGTGGTTAAGTAAGATACAAAATTATCAGGGAAAATGGCAAATAAATTACCAGCCGAGATAATATACTTGTTTTCATTCAGAAAAAATTGTCCTTCACCCTGAACAACAAAGTGAAGAAGATAATATGGTCGTGTATGGCAGGAGGTGCTGAAATTGGGTATACATTTTTCATATCCGCAATTGATCATGTCAATTTCGGATTCAGGTTCATATTTCCGAAATACTTCTAGACGTTGGCGCATTTCATTATCTTTCACATCCATAAATAACCTCATTTCAATTTTACTTATTTGACAACAATTATACAATAAAAAGAAACATTATGCAATTGTATAAAACATCATTCAGGTAATATAATACCAACGCTTTTGTGCAAAGAGATTTCGGCAATTTAAACGAAAAATTAAATTGTGTTTTTTTCATTTTATTTTTGTTCTCTTTTAGAATTTCTAAATTCACTTGGGCTTTTTTTAAATTCATTTTTAAACTGATGTATAAAGTTATTAGGTGTTGCATATCCTGATTGCCGAGCTATATGTTTTATGCTTAAATCTGTTTTAATTAACAGATTCATAGCTTTTTCCATTCTAATGTTTTTTAATACTTTGGAAGGACTCATATTGAATTCTTTTTTAAAGTGCTGAATTATTGTATATCGGGATACATTAAAAATCTGAGCAGTTTGATTAATATTAAAACCTTGGCCTATCTCCCGATACATAAAATCACGGATACGTACAGCAAGACTAACATTTTCCTTCATTTTTACATAATCGTTACTGATCGCACCTATAAAACGATAAAGAATTGCAATTGCGTCTGCATCAGAACTATTATTATAATTGTAAAAAACAGAAATGATATCTTCTATAAGTTGTCTTACTATTTTTGGATGAGCCGGTTCTATAATATATTTGCCTTCAGAAAACCCCATGGTTTCAATGTGTTTTTTTGCATAGGGACCGGTTAGTCTTACCCAAAACAGAAGTGTTTTTCCGCCTTCTTTAGATTTCTCCCGAACATAGCTGTATGGAAAATTAGGAGGAATAACAAAGATCATTCCTTTTTTCACAATAGCTTTATCATACCCCTTAAGAGAAAGCGATAATTCACCATCCATCATATAATTTATACTGTAATAATCATCATCATTGCTGGCAGTTTCTAGTATCTTACAGCTTTTCTTACCTATCGCAAGGGGCCATATTGGAGACCATTCACTAAAATTGTGGGGAGGCCATAGTAAAAACTTATCAACTTTTTCCATATCAACATATTAACACATCATATCAACAAAATCAAACACGAGTAAGATTTTCATAGAGTCGGAAATGATACTATTCACTGTTGTTAACCTTTTTTTACAGGGATATCTGTATTTTCTTGAACTTTTCTAATCCAGTTCATAATATCAGTTTCTTCAGGGGTTAGGAACTCCATTGCTTCACTTCTTCTGCCTATTTGATCATTTTTATAGTTACCATAGGGATGATACGGCATTAAGTTGATTTCCAGAATGGTTTTTAATCTATTCGCCGCCTCTGCAATGCCTTTTAAATGGTCATCTCTGTCATTAAGACCCGGGATAATTGGACAGCGAAGTATAATACTTGCTCCAATGCTGTCTAATCTGTGTAGATTTTTTTGTATGAGACTATTATCAACGCCGGTATATTCTTTATGCCTTTTTGGATCAGTTTCCTTATAATCAAAAAGAAATAAATCAACATATTGATTTATTTCTTCATACAGATTTGTTGAAGCCTGACCGCATGTTTCAAGACAAGTATGAATATCCTGGTTTTTTAATGCTTTTAGTAAGGATTTAGTAAACTCATATTGAGCCATGGGCTCACCTCCGGAAAGTGTGACACCCCCACCGGATCTTATATAATAGGAAATATCTTTAGCTATTTCAGAATAGACTTCATCAACGTTTTTTTGCTCTCCATAGGTTTTCAATGCACCT
The DNA here is from genome assembly GCA_964486515.1 of uncultured Eubacteriales bacterium. Taxonomy (GTDB): domain Bacteria; phylum Bacillota; class Clostridia; order Acetivibrionales; family CAZANH01; genus CAZANH01. The sequence goes on along the minus strand of CAZANH010000400.1, from coordinate 8,183 downwards.
GTGAAACATGTTTTTGTACATAAAGCACAGCTAACACAATTTTTTCGTTCATAGTAATGGATACCATCCTCAAAACGGTGACAGGAATTGGGACATGCTTTGACACATTCCCCGCATCCTATACATTTTTCTGGTAAATACCCAATTTCTTTTTTCAGGCTTATGGATTCCGGGTTGTGGCACCACAGGCAATGTAATGGGCAACCTTTTAAAAACACTGTTGTTCGGATTCCCGGTCCGTCATGTATTGAAAATCTCTTTATGTCCAATATATTTCCAGATATTATATCTAAGCACTTAATAGTCATATAATCACCTGTACTTTTTTATTAGTTATTTAGGAGCACTGAAAATATTACTTCTGGTTTTTTGTGAAGCCTTGTGGCTTTCCACAGGGCCAATAACAAAAACTTCCCGGAAGTTATATTTTCACCAGTGCTTAACAGTAAAGGGTTCTGTTCATGATTTCTTTTTGGAAGAAAGGTGGGAGTTCGACAAATCTAGCTGTCCAGCCTCCTACCCTTACCATAATATGAGTGTATTTTTCCGGTTCTTTAAGGGCATTCTCCAAATCCTCCTTGTTTATTACGGTAATCATTATCTGAGAGCCTCCCTGTTCAAAGTAAGTATCAAGAAGTGCCCTGAATCTGTCAATGTTCTCAGAATCAAACATACCTTTTGATACTTTTAAGTTATTAACATATCCTGAATGGAGATGGTCAGCTTTTGTCATAGAGTTTAAAAGGGCTGTTATTCCGTTTTTATCCCTGCCGGCAGTAGGTGCATTACCCACAGCTAATGCATCTCCAAAAAATCTTCCGTCCGCAGAAGCTTTTGTATTACGTCCGTACAAGGGGCCACCTGGATTCAAATTGCAATTTAAGAAAAAGTGTAAGCCTGCCGGTTTTGCGTGATTATAAGCGCTCTGACATACATAATTACTAAGATATGTGTAAAAATCGTCTATTTCTTTTATGTCGTTCCCAAATTTAGGTGCCGAAAGGAGCATTTGTCTTTCTTTCTCATATCCTTTGAAATCTTTGTCGATCATCTCAACAATCTGTTCAAGTGTAAAGACCTTTCGTTTATAAACCAGTTCGTTGATTGCATAAAGACCATCTGCAACTGTGGTAAGCCCAAATGTTTCAATGATACCGCCTGCGTAACGGACTCCACCTTCGAAAATTCCTTTGCCTCTTTCAATACAATCGTCAGTCAGCATACTTAAGAACAGGTATGCCGAATTTTCTCCGTGTATTTTGTGCTCTATTGCCTGCCTTTTTGCAAACCTTTCGTTGATGTAGTCCACCTGCTTTTCAAATGCATCCAAGAGTTTTTCAAACGTATCAAAATCCTTAATCTCACCCAAGGAAAGACCACGCTGTTCTCCAATCTCAGTACTGTACCCGTTGTGTAGAACATAGTCCAGTATTGTTGAGTAATTAAAGATGTTGTTTGGTGAACCAACGCTCTTATGATCAATCATGATTTCTCCACATCCCTCAGGAATGTAATTCTCAGCCTCTTCAATGCTTATGTTATATGCTTTTGCTATCCAAGCGATATTTACATCATCATTATATAATATTGGATTTACGCAACCTTCTCCGATACATTCCAATGCCAAATCCATTAAAGCAGGATTTTGTCCTTTATAGAATCTCAGTGTTACCATAGGCTCACATAATTTTAGCTCTTTTGTAACTTCCATAGCAGCCATTGCAAATGCATTGGCATTTTCAGGGTTTCGTCTGCTCTTTCCACCGAGAATGACTCTTGAATTATATCTTACAGCTCCTGTTCCTTCGTTTTCCCGATCATAAATCAGCATCCAGACAGATTTTAAAATATCCTTTGCCGATTCTTTTGTCTCGGTTCCATTTTCAATATCCTTTATATAGAAATCACCAAGATACACATCCATTCTGCCAAAGTTGACGGCATCTGTCAGTATATTATACAACCAGAACAACTGAACTGCCTCCTGCAAGTTTTCCGGTTTTGTTTCTGTTATATTATGTAGGGCTGCTGCCATTTTTCTAAGTTCATCTTTCCTTTTAATATCCTGAGACTTTTCCATTAAGTCCAGACAATGTCTCTCATAGAATTTACAAACGTTTATAAGAAGACCCAAAGCTAAAAGCATTCCATCATATAAGCCGGTATCTTTATCTTCTGAGATATATGATTCTCTTTTTTTATTTATGAGTTTTTTCATCCCGGGGATTCCAAGCTGTAAAAGCTTATCAAAATCAACAGATATACAGCATACTCTAAAAAACGTTTGTGTTCCCTGACACTGTCCGCATGTTCTTCCAAAAGCATTACTTATTTCGTCAGGAAGAACCTTTCTATATTTATATACTGTATTTTCGTTATACCAAAAATCCATGAGTTCTTTAATTTCATCTTTTTCATCCTGGGTTATATCATCTCTTTCCAATAATCTCATAAGTCCTGAATAATCAAAAGCATAGCCGCATGCGGAAGTACTAAGATGTTTTCTGTATTGTTTATCCAGTTCTGAGAGCTGCGTTTCAGGGATATTATCATATTGAATAATAGGTATATTTTTGTTTAACAGAATTTCCAGCCCAAATCCTACTAAGAAATTAAAATACTGCCTGCCGCATATAAGATCATATTCTTTTATTTCTGAACATAATGCCGGATATTGCTCTTTTAGGCACATTGCTTCTTTAATGGCTATATGTTTGTTAATATTATCCTTATATGTTTTCGTGAAAGCTTTTGCCATATCCAGCTTCTTTCGTACTAAACCCGCTTCGAAGCCCTTATCATACTCATAGTCCAACATCTCATAATAGTCCACAATTTTGTTATTTTCGTCATATACCAATGTTCTCATAAGTTACCTGACCCCCCGCACATAATTTGTTGAATAATTTAAAGCTTACATCCTATTTAATCTGCTTATAGTATAGCATTAATATATATTTCATTCATGACTAATTTTGTTGATATAAAGTGTTAAAATGTTGATATTATAAGGATATAAACTATCTATAATTAAAAATAAGAATTTAATCTTATTGTTCTTAATGGGAGATGGCTTCTTAAGCTTTAGAAGTAAGTAGAGGAGAGTTTCCATGATCGGACATGAAAAACAATGCGCTTTTATCAATTAATTCCGTATCTTCAAGTGTCTTTACCAGTTTTCCGAATAGATTATCGGTTTTAATAATCATTCCGTAGTATGCAGCCCTTATTTTCCCAGAATGGTTTGCATCAGCTCTTTCCATACCGGAATACATCCAATATTCTCAGGAGAGTATATTGAGAAATATTGTGTGTAATAGTGAGGATCATCAATATCATACGGGTTTGGAGGAATATCCCTTTGGGGATACACGCAATATCCACATATTTTTCAACAGCTTCCTTTGAAAGCATGTCGTTTTTACCGTTGGATGGAGAGCATATTGGATTTGTTGTATAGCAATGGGTAAAATACATTCCCTTATCCTTCTATAATATTTGGTTTTTGTTGTTTCATCTTATTTAATCTCCATCATCCAGTAATCTCTTCAAGCAAATTTATTGCATATTCTAAACGCTTTATACTTCCATTCCATTTCATATCAATATTTAAATACAGCCTGTATAATCTCTTCAGGTTCATTTTCAATCATTTCATAGGCTTTTGCCGCATCCTCATAATCAAATACATTGGTAATAATATTGTCCAGCTTAAGTTTTTGAAGTATATCCATGCATGCTTTCTGTCTCCGGGGCCTGTCCCATGTGTATGACAATGCCGGATTAATACCACCAGTCTGAGAGCACCTAAGCTTTATCCTGTTATGGTGAAATTCTTCTGAAAGATCAATGTCTGTACACTTACCTTGATACCATCCGGCAGCGGTAACCTGAGCATCAGGTGCGGCAATCCTTATGGCTTCATTCAATGCCTTCTGATTGCCGGATATTTCTATGACAGCATCAGCACCAGTATTATCTGTCTGCTTCCTGATTTCATAAGCAATATCCCTGCATTCTGTAGGATTGTAAACCTTATGGGCGCCATTTTCAAGAGCTGCCTTAAGTCTCCTATCAAATAAATCTATACCAAAAACCTTGTGTGCTCCTGACATTTTGGCCATTTGGACAACAAGCTGCCCCAGAACACCCAATCCTGATACGGCAACGGTGTCACCCAGCTTGATATTGGAGTCAAGAATAGCATTAAAGGCCGTAACCAGACTTGTAACAAACACTCCATATTCGGGTTTTATACCATCAGGCAATCTGGTTACCTGAGATGTATTTCTTATTACCTGACTCTGATGAGGAGCGGCAGAATAAACAACATCCCCTTCTTTTACGTCGAATACATCTTTCCCTGTTTCAATAACCTTTCCAACATTTGCATACCCCATATACCACACACCAGGATCACAGCTTTTTATGGGATAGGTCCATTTTTCCTCAGTAGTAGCATCAATAAACAGCTTGGTCTTACCATCACGCTTGCGTCTGAAAAACGGAGCAATCCCCTTATATATATTCATTTCTGTCCCATGGCTTATACCTGAATACAGCGTTTTTATTCTAACTTCATCATTTTTTATTGACCTGTCATCAACTTCTTTTACCTTCAAATCTCTTGGCCCTTCATATACCAAAACCTTCATTACATTCAACCCCCTAGAAGTATTGTTTATATGTCTATATTATATTACCGGAATGATGCTTATACAATTGCATTATGTTTCTTTTTATTGTATAATTGTTGTTAAATAAGGCTCGGGACCTTTCAGGGAAATTTATTTTTATTCTATCGAACCAGGTTTTACAGTTATCTTATTTTCATACCTTGCTTAAATTTATTGGTTTCTTTTATTGTCATTGCTCCCTTGTTTTAATGCGTCAAAAGATTTTCCCCCATCTCTCTTACTATTTGGCTGCCTGTATTGCTTTTCTTGCTGCCTGGTCAAGAAATACTGTGTCAATCCCAAGGGCTATGAATGTAAAGCCTTCATCAACAGCCTTTTTTATCGGGATTACAATGTGAATACCTGCTGATTTCCCATATTTTTCACATGCCTTTGAAATCTTCACACAAGCTTCCCTAATAATTGGATTGGATGTCTGCCCGGTAATCCCATAGGAACCGCTCATGTCATAGGGACCAATGAATATTCCGTCTACTCCTTTAACTTCGAGTATTTCATCAATTTTTTCAACCGCTTCCCTTGATTCTATCATAACTACAACAGCAATGTCATTGTTTGCACTTTTTACATAGCTTTCAAAGTCAGTTCCCCAGTTATTTGCTCTGCAAAATGCAAAGCCCCTTATACCATCAGGAGGATATTTTGCTGCCTGTACGGCTTTCTTTGCTTGTTCCTGTGAATTAACAAATGGAACAATTACACCTTGTGCATCTGTATCAAGTACTTGTCGTATTGCAAGGGTATCATTTTCCCTGACTCTTGCCATAGGTAACGCTCCTCGGCCATACATGCCCCTGGCAATATCCTGAAACTTACTAATATCTATGTCAGTATGCTCAATATCAGCAGCAATCCAGTCAAAACCTGCATTGGCAAACACCTCGGCTGCAACAGTGCTTCCTGTCTGTATCCAGGCTCCGAGAGTTACCTTCCTTTCAAGAAGGGCTTTCTTTACCTTGTTTTTAATTCAGCAATATTATTTGTCATAACACTGCCTCCCTTTACCTTAATATTTATATTTTTGATACCACATCATACATGGCTAATATGTTTTCAACAGGTATATCAGGTCCCAGCAACTGGCTGGGTGCAAATATATACCCTCCATACCTTCCAAGGGTTTCTATGTTATATTTTGCATGCTCTTTTACTTCATCTGGTGATGCATTTGGAAGTATTCTCTGTGTATCATTTGCTCCATGAAACACTATTTTGCCTCCAAAACTTTCAGCTAGCGTTTCAGGCTCCATTCCCTTTGCTGTTATCTGGACAGGATCCAATATTTCCACTCCTGCTTCTATAAGGTTTGGAATGATTTCAGATATAGCTCCGCAGGAATGCATCATGACTTTTAGCCCATAGCTGTGCGCCAGGCTTGTCAGCTGCTTTATGTTTTCAAAAAAGAAATCATACCACATTTCGGGGCTTAACAGCAGGCCGTTCTGGCTTCCAAAGTCATTGCCAAAAAACCACACATCCATCCTGCCTTTTAGTGCAGAAAAGTACACATCATTAAGTTCCAGATACACTGCAGTCAGCTTGTCAATCAGGGTTTTTACAAGCCTTGGGTTCATTGCGGCATTGAGAAGGAAATTTTGAAATCCGTACATACGATAGCTATCTCCCATTATTCCGGTCCACAGGCCTCCGACAAGATATTCCTGTGACCTGTGTCCCCTGGTGTGGGGATATCGTAGCCAGGCTGCATCTGGACGGTGAGCATATGGGGTTTGTCGTATAACACTGCGTAAAGTACATTCCCTCATCCTTCATTTTATTAAGGTTTAGGGTTTTTACTATGCTGTTCCCAGCACAGCCCACAGCATCACCCCTCCATTGCTCAGCTACAAATACTATGATATTTGGCTTTTTCTGTTCATCTTTTTTACCTTCCATCAATTGTTTTTAAGCTTCAGTCTGCTGTAGCTTTTATTACAAAAATATCTTTACACTATGTTTACCCCTACTGGTTCTGCAAAACTTCCAGAAAAGCAATGATATTTTCAACCGGGGTATCCGGAGTGATCCCATGGGTTGGTGCCACAATGTATCCTCCGTCTTTTCCCATGATTTTCATGGTTTCACGGGTCACTCGTTTCACTTCGTCAGGTGTGGCAAAAGGAAGGAGTTGCTGGGTGCTGATGCCGCCCCAGAATGTAAGATTCCTACCATACTCATTTTTTACTTTTTTTATGTCATACACCTCAGGTTGGAACGTACGAAATATGTCCATACCAATATCGATAACTTCAGGAAAGATTTCATAGATATCCCCACAGGAATGGTGAGCTACATATCTGCCTTTGCTCTTCACCCTGTCAAAAAGCCTTTTCATATGGGGCCTGATATACCTTTTCCAATACTGGGGCCCCATGATCATACCTTTTTGCTGCCCCCAGTCGTCTCCGAAATAAAAGCCGTCGATATCGTACTCCAATGCGATATCCATAAATCTCATGTTATAATCGGCGATTTTTTCAAATAATTCATCTACAAAACCAGGGTTATCAATCATGTCCATCATAATATTTTCCATACCGCGCAATGACCATGCACGTTCAAATAGCGCGCACCCGATTCCAACGATATTGAACGTATCCGGTGAATCCTTCAGCATTCCTTCCACTATGTTCCTGAGCCATTGTTCGTTCGGTTCCGGAAACTTGCATCCAGTCAGGGATGGCTCTTTCAGGATATAATCATCCACCACACCGATATCCTTATCCACATTCCGGTTCCACACCACACCGAAGTCATCCTTCCAGTACCCCTGGCCCGTGCTGATTTCGATCGCATTCCCATCATAATGAAACATTTTGATGTGATTGTCTATTTTTTGATGAAACTCTGGATCTCCCAAATATTTTGCTACTTTCTTATGGGCCTCTTTTGTAAATCCGATAGTATAAGGAATATAATCAGTTTTTTGGTGGTTTAGAGCAGCTATAACTCTTTCTTTTAGTGTCATTAAAATACCTCCAGTTTTTTCTTTATACCTTGTATAAAATTATTGGGTTCCATTCTATAACTTCTTTTAGATCAGTATACTCCGTATTCTTTGGCTGTCTTCCACACCATTTCTATGTTTTCTTCAGGAAAATAGGGAAAGCCCTGGTCCGGCCCGCATACGTATCCGCCTCCGGGTTTTAGAATTTCCAACACCCTTATGGTTTCTTCCCTTACCTCGAATATGTTTTCATAGTGTATCTCACCTGTGTCAAGTTCATGTCTTCCCGGATTGCCGGCTGCATGAAAATGCCCTGTTTTGTTGATGTTGTTTGTTATTCTGCTTATGAGGTTTCCTTCCATAATCTGCTGATGATATATGTCAAACAGCACCTTTACATTTTGGCTTCCCACCATATGTTTAGGTAAATTATATTATCATATTAAAATATATACAATTGAATTTTGTTTCTTTTTATTGTATAATTGTTGCCAAAGTCAGATGTATGGAAGGTGTAAATAATGGTTATAAAAAACCGT
>CAZANH010000399.1:0-3338 GCA_964486515.1 uncultured Eubacteriales bacterium | reverse complement strand
ACCCTGTACCAGTTACCCACCTTGCCTGTTATTGTCAAGCCTGTCCGGCTTTTCAGATAACCGACAATCCCATATTCAAAACCGGTTCCCATCCGTATGGTAGCTCCATTTGTTGTGTAAGCAGAGAAGAAGTTATCTGAAGGTGTATATTCCTTTATTATTATTTTTTTACCTGCATATATTGTATAAGAACTCAAACCGTTCAGTGCCATTAATTCATTTATACTTACTCCAAAAATATATGATATTTTCCACAGGCTGTCGCCATATGCTATTTCATACCTAATCATACCCTCATCGGGTTTGAATAGCATTAAAACATTCCTGAATATATTTTCGTAACATTCCGCCCCCATCATTACGGCTGTGAATTCAACAGGGGCCATAAACCTGTTATTTATAATTTTAAAAGGGGCAGGTAATCTGATATACTTCCCATTGAATTTCAAAACATCATCATCTAGATTAAACTCCAGTTCATTTTCACCCTGCCTGACTGTACCTGTCATTTTACTACCACTAAAGCTGAAATCCCCTCCCAATGACTCTGCAAGTTCTTTCACCGGTGCCATAAGTATTCCTTTGTAAAAAACGGTACACTCACTTTCAAAAACAAGCAGGTTGTTTACCACAATATCCATACCGTCATCAGGTGCAGATTTCACCGGCATTTGAAATGTAAAAACTATTAGAATAATCATTAAAATAGAAAATATTTTTTTTACGGACATAATAATTATCTTCTCCTTATCGGTTTACATAATTATATCCTCATTATATAACATCGTTAAATAAAAGTATAATGTAATGTTTTACAATTACGTCATCTCATTTTCCGTGACTATTCAGGACTATTCAGGTACTCAACGATTTATATTGAAGAAATACAACGATAACGAGTACCTTTTGTAAATGACTTATGTTATTGCAGCATATTCTCCAATTCCATGGCGTCGGTTACCGGATAGCTGCATGAAAAATTTTCACAAACATAGGCTGTGGCTTTTCCGTTAACAGGTATATAATTCTCCACAAATGGTATAGACTTTTTTAAATGCTTGTGCTCATCCGAATAAAAAGCAGAAACCGTGAACGGCATGAAACCTTCTCTCACTGTATCAAGCATCTTATGCGCATTTTGCCGGTCCAATCCACTGGATATGATTATTTCCCTTGCCCCGGATTGTGCAAATAATAATGCTGAAAGCATAAATGAGAAGCCTCCGGGAACACTTTCCATGCTTTTCCCAAAAGCTTTGAACTGTTGTCCGGCCATATCTTCCAATTTACTATCACCCGTTAATCGCGCCAGCCTGAGGAAATTAAGAGCTGCAACCGAATTGCCTGAAGGAATGGCGCCGTCATAAGCATCTTTCGGCCGTACAATCAACTGTTCGCTGTCATTGCCATATATGAATAATCCTCCATCCCTGTCATCCCAGAAATGTTCCAGCATGGAAGAATTAAAATCAAGCGCACTGAAAAGATACTCCGGTATATAGGTCGTTTCATAAAGTTCAATCAATCCCCATATAAGGAATGCATAATCGTCAATATATGCAGGATAGGCTGTCTCTCCGTCTCTATACCGGGCCATAAGGCGACCGTCTCTTCTCACAAGCTTTGAAAATATGAAATCTACAGCCTTTTTTGCTGCATCCGTATATTCCTTAATACCGAGTATTCTTCCACCAACAGCCATTGCAGCTATCATTAACCCGTTCCAGGAAGTCAGGATCTTATCATCCATGTAGGGGTGTACCCTTTTCCCCCTGTATTCAAACAATTTTTGCTTGCAATTCTCTATAAATTTCCTTTCTTCTTCCGGAATTGTACTTTCTATCAGGTTAGGTATATTCATCCCTTCAAAATTACCTGCTTGTGTTATGTTATAATAATCGCAGTATTTGTTTCCATCAATGCCACCCAGGACTTGCTTAACTTCATTTACAGACCAGAGATAAAATTTGCCCTCTTTTCCTTCCGAGTCGGCATCTTCCGCTGAATAAAATCCTCCTCCGGGCGATGTCATATCCCTTAAGACATAAGTCAGTATCTGCCTGGCCACATCTGCATATTTTGCGCATTTCGTTGCCTGATAAGCTTCGAGATATACGATTGCCAGAAGGGCATTGTCATAAAGCATTTTCTCAAAGTGTGGTACCAGCCATTTTTCATCTGTTGAATATCTGCAGAATCCTCCTGAAATGTGATCGAATATACCGCCCCTGTACATTGAATCAATTGTCTTTTCAACCATTTCAAGGGCGTATTTGTCTTTATGGGCAAACCAATAGCGAAGAAGAAAATATAAATTATGGGGCGCAGGAAATTTGGGTGCATTCCCAAAACCTCCGTACACACTATCAAAACTGTTCTTAAAACCCGTATAAGCCTTAAGGAATAATATATCCGGGTCAATTTCCCCTGAAGTATTTTGATTTCCTATTAAATCAGTTATTCGTCCGGCGGATTTAATCAGAGATTCTCTGCTTTCATTCCAGGCTTTGATAACTTTATCAAGCAATGTCAATAATCCTGGCATACCCATCCTGTCATACTTTGGAAAATAAGTGCCAGAATAGAATGGCTTTTTCTCCGGCGTCATCAATATGGTAAGCGGCCAGCCGCCGCGGCCAGTCATTGCCTGACACACCGACATGTATATGTGGTCTATGTCGGGACGTTCCTCCCGGTCTACCTTGATAGATACGAAGTTTTTGTTCAGAAATTCGGCAACTTCAGGGTCTTCAAAGCTCTCTCTTGCCATAATATGGCACCAATGACATGTTGATACTTGTACTCCCATAGCCCGGCAGGGCTATGAATAGCCTATAGATACGAATACAGGCTTATCCTCCTTATTGGCTTTTTGAAAAGCTTCTTCAGACCACGGAAACCAATCAACTGGATTATATGCATGTTGCAATAAATAAGGTGACTTTTCATTTATCAAACGATTGGCTTTTCTTTCTTTATTGTCAATAAACTCTTTCATATAATTAATTGTCCTTTCAATTGTATTATACCTTATATAATACCCAGAAAAAATATTTTAAAAATAGAATTATTTGTATTCAAGTGTTATTACTATATTTTTACATCCCGACCCACAGGCTAACCATGTGTTTTGTGATTACATTCTTACCGAAACCCGGCTTTCATCTCCAAAATAAATTAGGAAGGATTCCCACCGGTTTTTTCTAAATAGAAAGGGTATATAAAAGGGTTAGTACATGTATAATTGGTTTTTTAAAATAATCACTTTTATTATAGTTTTAATTGGATTAATAAGTTCAATAATGATTATATTTATAGGTTGGACGGATTTTTCACAT
>CAZANH010000398.1:0-2561 GCA_964486515.1 uncultured Eubacteriales bacterium | reverse complement strand
AGGATGGATAGGCTTATAAGGGCTGCCGATGCCACTGGCATGGTTGTCATCGTAAGTTATTTTTATCCCGGCCAGGTCTACAGATTAAAGGATGGAAGAGCTGTAGCCAACGCTGTAAGAACCGCAAGCCGTTTTCTTAAGGAACAGCAGTATACAAATGTAATTATTGAGGTCTGCAACGAAATGGATGTCGATAAACAGCATCCCATAATAAATACACCTGAGGGTATGTCTTTATTGATGGAAACTGCCAGAAGGGAATCCGGCGGAATTCCTGTAGGCAGTAGTGCCGGCGGAGGCAGGGTTTACAGGGAAGTTTGCGAAGCAAGTGACGTAATTCTTATCCACGGGAACGGTTGCAGCAGGCAAAAATTTTATGAATTGAGCAAAACCGCCAGGGAATACGGCCTGGGCAAACCTGTTGTATGCAACGAGGATTCCCAGGCAATAGGTCAATTGAAAGCAGCTTATAAAACACATACTTCCTGGGGGTATTACAACAACATGACCAAGCAGGAGCCACCCTCAGACTGGTCTGTTACAAAAGGTGAGGATTATTTCTTTGCCTTGAGAATGGCGGAAGGCATAGGAATTAAAATACCAGAGATACCTCTGGATGAACAGTATTATTTCCAAGGATTTGAGCCGGATATGGTGTATGAAGGCAAACGATGGCTGAGATTAGCAAGCCTTTATCCTGAAACCATAGACCATGTGGATTTCTACTGCAACGGGAAGCTTGTTTATACCTGCTATGATGAACCGTTTTCTTTGAACTTCAAAAACAACTGGTACTATAAAGGGGTTGAAATAAACAGTACGGATAAATGGAAGGCTGTTATTGTGCTTAGGAATGGCAATATCCTTGAAAAAGAACCATAGGATTTCTCCTGCAATATTCTTCCGTCCTTTTTGGTTGCGGCCAATAAACTTTAGATTTATTTTTTGCTGTCTCTTTGGTATAATATATTTGGGAGGGATATGATGGCACAGTTTAAAAAACTTCTTGTTTCATTATTAAGCGGTACAAAAGATAATGATTTTAAGTTTGATGATCTATGCAAGTTACTAAAAGCCTTCGGCTTTACTGAAAGAACTAAAGGGAATCATCATATTTTTTATAAGAATGAAGTTGAGGAAATAATAAATTTGCAACCATTAGGTTCAAAAGTCAAGCCCTATCAAATGAAACAAGTTAGAAACATTATTTTGAAGTATAAGATGGGAGAGATTGAGAATGTATAAATATGAAATTATTATTTATTGGAGTATTGAAGATGAAACTTATATTGCCGAAGTACCTGAACTACCCGGTTGTGCTGCTGATGGAAAGTCATACCAAGAGGTCCTGACAAATGTTGAGCAAGTAATAAGAGAATGGATTGAGACTGTAGAATCTTTAGGACGAGAAGTACCTAGGCCTAAAGGAAGGTTAGTCTACGCATAAATGATTGTACAATATACTACAGGGAGATTTTTATGGTAGCCACAGCTACCGTTGACCGCCTGTATGAAGGTATTCCAAACATACGATAATACAACCATTCACCTTACCTGTATATAGCGTACATGTATAAGCCTGTAAAACGAATTCCAGCCTTTTGTCCATGTCGTAATAACTTTAAATTTATTCGGATAAGTGGTACTGAAATGAAATTTGTGTGGAAGTAGACCAGAAATCAAAAAACACAGAAGTATGAGCTTATACTTCAGGATTCTACCAAAACTGAAAGCGGCATGTGAAAAATTCCATTAACTGTAAGGAGTACTGAACTTTTAAGGCAGCTGAAAGTAAAACAGCAGATAAAAAGTAATATTGTTTTTTGTTCCCAGAATGGAAAGTACATCAATCCGGAGAACTTTTCAAGAACATTTAAAAATATCCTTGAAAAAACAGGGCTGGAGGCTTTGAACACCTATACCCATGTAATGCCGAAAACAAAATTTCAGGCAGTTAAAGTGCTGGATAATTTGTATGATGAAATAATAAACCAATAGAAAATGAAAAAAACTTTGAAAGTTCTATTACACAGCATTTTTAAGCTTTTAAAAATAAACCAATTATAAACCAATGACGATGATTTTTTATGATATTTGTTGACAACAGATGATTTTATTTGTAAAATACTTGTATAGGTTCAAATCTGATGAACGCTGTAAATGCTGTATTACAAGGCATTTAGAAAAATCATGGGGCTATAACTCAGCGGGAGAGTGCCACACTGGCAGTGTGGAAGTCGAGGGTTCAAATCCCTTTAGCTCCACCAATATGTTAGAAATAAACAAAAGTGAAATGAAATTATTGTTTGCATTAAAATGGTAAAATTAATAGTACAGTACCAAATTAATTTTCTGTATTTGACATGCTTTTATATCACGTTTTTATATTCCGAAGGTGTGCATTTTTTAAATCTTTTGAAATTTCTTGTCAGAGTTATCGGACTTCCGAAACCACTTTCCAGTGCCACCTCAGTTATTGTTTTATCAGTTGTTCTTAGTAATTTTTCTGCAAGCTTTACTTTATAAAAGCACAGATAATTATGAAAGGTCATTCCAGTAGC
>CAZANH010000397.1:0-5205 GCA_964486515.1 uncultured Eubacteriales bacterium | reverse complement strand
TTAGATAAGGTGGAGTAAATAGCTTTAATAGCAGAAACACCGTCCCTGTTCAAGAAGATGGAATAGGAAGTAATAATTTTCTTAATGGCATCCATGATAAAGAAGACATAGTGCTTCTTACCAAGGACTTTGATATAGGTTTCATCACCACAGACTGAGACAGAATTTGAAAGCTCATAACGATAGTTATCAACATAGGGTTTGACTACTCTGGCAGCAGAAGCGGCATAGTTGGCAACAGTCTGGTGAGAGATTTTGGTGTTATGTATATCCCAAAGGATAGAGGATGTTTTCCTGGTACTCAAACCATAATTAATGTGGTATGTAAGGACAAGGCCAAGGAGATGTTTAGCTTTTCTGATACGAGAAAGGTCGACAGCAGAAGGTTTCTGAGGGTCCTCTTTAAGTGAATCCAATTCAATATTAAAAACCCGGTAGTAGTAATGCAGCTTGTACTTGTAGGGATTCTTCTCAAAATCAGCTTTTTCGTCCTTGGACATGGAAGTCAGATTGTGGATGTAGAATGGACAGGATTTATTAACACAGGTATAAACAAAAAATTGCTTACGGTCACGCTTTTTTTGAAGAGGCTTTCCGCAATGGGGGCATTTAAGCATAAGTTTTTCCAGGTAGGTCTCATTGAGAAAAAAAGTTGAATGGCAGACCTTGCATCCAAACTGACCTCTTCCACCGGAATTGTCATAGATATACTCATAAGGAGCACCACAAATAGGGCATATAGCGCCGTGAGGAGGAAGGAACCTGCTTCTCCTGTTAACAGGTTTAAGAGGTTTACCGTGTTTTTGGAGATATTCATTTAGTAAATAGTTGTGATCGTACAGTTTTCTTTTTTCAACAACAGGCATAGCATCAATCTGTAATGCGCGGTATCTCTCGGAAACAGGATTATCAGAAGGGGATTTATCCATATATCTGTTAATAAGGAAACATTGAAGTTTAAAAAGAATTTTGTTTAAAAGTTTTATTAATCTCAGTAAATGTGGTACAATATGTATCACGGTGGCTTCCTCGCTTTCTGTTTTGGATTTGGTACTGTAAACTAATTATACCAAAATATTGAGGGCCACCGTAACCTTTTAATAAAACTTCCCAACAAAATATAATAATTGTGGATTTGATGGAAAAGTATTTTTCAGTAGGAAATGCTAAGCTTCAGACCATGGACAAAATGATGGATAAGCTGTGGAAAACGAAAAGCATGTTTCCCACAACTTACCGCACATTTTGCCCACAGCCTTCAGCAAGCATTACCAAACTTCAAATCACTTTCCCACAAGCTCCACAATTACGACTACTCCTGTTTATGTTATTCCAAAAACCAAAAAGAAAAAGGTTTAAACAGGGGGGTAAAGGCTTAAATACTCGCTTAAGCAAGTCATATAAAGCATTATAGGTCATTAGTACATCAATACTTTTGACACTACGCAAACAGGGGAGAGGTATTTACATGAAATTATTAAATTCAAAGATTTTAGCGGACCATGCTCAAGAGAATGGGTATGGAGTACCGGCCTTGAACACTAACGGAGCTACTTATGATATCACAAGGGCTATCATTGAAGCTGCGGAAGAAATGCGTTCACCGTTGATTATTCAATGCTATGAACCCAACTTGGAATACAGGGGTTTCAATTTTTTTCCTCAACTAGTGGAAATACTGGCCGGAAATTCTGATATTCCGGTATCAATACAGCTTGATCACGGGAAAAATGAAACATCAATAATGAAAGCGGTAAAGGCTGGTTTTACTTCCATGATGATTGATTATGCTCATTTATCTGTTGCCGATAATGCGGCGGGTACCCAAAGGATTATTGATCTGGTCAGGCCGCTTGGAATAAGTGTTGAAGCTGAAATCGGACATATAATAAAAAGTTCTGAGGAAGAAGGCAAAAAAGCCCCTCTTGTAAAGGTTGAAGAGGTAAAAGAATTTACTGATCTTGTGGATGTTGACTTACTTGCGGTTGCCGTGGGAACCACTCACGGGATATTCAAGGAGCAGACGGGAATCAATCTGGATTTGATTTCAGAAATCCGAGCCAGTGTGGATGTACCACTGGTACTTCACGGAACTTGTGGTATTTCACTGGATCTGATTCAAAAATGCGTCAGTAAGGGTATGACCAAGATTAATTTCGGAGAAGTCTTCCGAATGAACTACATTCGGTATTTTAACGAAGTAAGTTCAACACTTAATCATGAACAGCATGCTTGGAAGATTATGAAAGAGTGCATGGAGCACCTGAAAAAAGACATAAGGGAGATTATCGAGGTCTTGGGTTCGGCCGGTAAAGCCGATCGGATTTGACTACTACAGAACTAAACAAATAGGAATGTAATTACTTTGTTTCAAAGGAGTGAGGATTATGGCGAAAATTGTATTTTTAGGGGCAGGAAGTGTAGTCTTTGCAAAAAAACTGATGTCTGATATTCTTGGATATCCTGAACTGGAGGATTGCTGTATATCCTTGGTTGATACGGATGCTGAAAGGCTAAATATCGCCCGGAAAATGGCAGAGAGTTTTATTTTGCAAAAGGGTGTTAAGACAAGGCTGGAAGTTACTAATGACCGAAGGAAGGCCTTCAAAGGAGCCGATTATGTTATATTGATAATTAAAATCGGCCGCTATGATATTACAAAAGTTGATTTTGACATACCCATGAAATATGGTTTAAAACAAACGATTGGAGATACCTGTGGGGTTGGTGGAATATCCAGGGCGTTGAGAACCATTCCTGTAATATGGGATATATGCAGGGACATGGAAGAACTTTGCCCTGATGCTATTTTGATGAATTATACAAATCCAATGTCCATGATATGCCTTTCCATTTTCAAAAAAATGCCAGGTTTTAATGTAGTAGGTTTGTGCCATAGTGTTCAAGCAACCAAGGAAGCGATTGCTTCCTATGTCAATATACCTCATGAAGAGTTATCCATTTGGGTTGCCGGAATCAATCACATGGCTTGGTTTTTGGAATTGAATCATAATAGGGAGAGTGTTTATCCTCTAATTTATGAAGCCATGAAAAATAATGAAATTTATGCAAAAGACAAGGTGAAATTTGAAATAATGAGGAGGACCGGTTATTTTGTGACAGAGTCCAGTACTCATATGTCCGAATATGTACCATATTTTTTAAAGCGTGATGAAACAATTGAGCAATTCAGCCTGACACCTGGACAACATCTGATAAATCTTAAAAATCAACTTGCTCAGTATGAGGAGACAAAACAGAAACTTGAACAGGGTGAGAGTATTGATGTTCCTAAAAGCAATGAATTCGCTCCGGATATCATACATACAATTGAGACAGGAAAGCAAATATCCTTTACAGGGAATGTATACAACGCAAGACTGATATCTAACCTTCCCTATGACAGTTGTGTGGAAGTACCGTGCATGGTAGACCGTGAAGGAATACACCCATGCCAGGTTGGCAATCTTCCCATCCAACTAGCAGCCCTTAATATAACAAATATAAATGTTCACCAACTGCTTGTAGAAGCACTGATTACCGGAAAGAAAGAATACATTTACCAGGCGGCCATGATGGACCCGAATACAGCGTCAGTTTTATCCTTGGATGAAATATGGAAACTGATGGATGAGCTTCTGGAGGCACATAAAGGTTTAATACCTGTATTCAAGTAAAGAGGCTGTCAATTAAGAGTTTTGTGATGATACTTTAGATATGAAAGTCTATTACCGAGAATCTGCGTGAGCAGTTAGCAAAACAGTCTTAACTTATTGATATAAAGGGACTACAAAGAATTCAACTTTTCACCCAAAAGGTGAAGAAAATATATACAAAAAATGCCCTCAAAATGGTATAATTAGTGGTATCAAAGATACTAAAAACCAACCAGAGACTTCTGAGTAAGAAAAAGCATAGAAACTAGGTGGTGATGAAAATGGTAGAATTATACTTGGAATTTACAAATTAATCTTGATTAAGTAGAGAATTTTAGATGAATTTAGCAAAAAATCTGTGTAAATGTTTTATACGCAGATTTTTGGTAATTATAAGGAGGGGTTTTTATGACGCCAAGAGAAAGGGTTTTAATTGCTCTGAAAAGGGAAGGAACTCCTGACAGAGTTCCGTTTGAAATCAGCTGGGGAGCCTTCACCCCCTCATTAATGCAGGTTTACAAGGAACAGACCGGATCTAATGAGGCTCCTGACGAATATTTTGATTTTGACGTTAGATGGGTTGTGCTTTCACCCACAAAAGTCAAAAGAGACTTAAGCAAATATTATAAAGACAGTGTTGATGAAAAGGCTTTCTTTGATGATTGGGGAGTGGGTTATATTACAGGTGCATTCCAACACTTTATGGAAATAAAGTACCATCCTTTGGCAAATTGTAAAACTGCACAGGAAGTTTTGTCATATGAATGGCCGGATATGAATGCCGACTATCGATATGAGGGTATGGAAGGCAAAATCAAGGATTATAAAGACAGGGGCTATGCAGTAGCCGGAGATATGTACTGTACTATTTTTGAAACGGCGTGGATGCTGAGGGGGATGGAGGACCTACTGGTAGACTTCTACAACAACGAGGACATTGTTCACGCAATCTGTGACGGTATTGGGGAAATCAGGGTAAAACAGGCGGTCAGGTATGCCAGGCTTGGGGTTGATATCATAAGGCTTGGTGATGATGTAACCACACAGAGAGGCCCCATGTTCAGTCCGGAACTGTACAGGCGCTTTATAAAGGAGCCAACAAGAAAAATTATTAAAGCTGCAAAGGAAGTCAATCCTGATATATTGATTTTTATGCACTGTGATGGGAAAGTGGAAGATATTGTGGAGGAGTTCATAGATATAGGGGTTGATATACTGAATCCTGTACAGCCTGAATGCAACGACTTGGAAAAGATTATGAAGCTTTACGGCGGAAGGATTTCTTTCTGGGGTGGGATCGGTACCCAGTCGGTAATGCCCTTCGGAACACCCCAAGAGGTCAGGGACAGTGTGGAAGATACAAAAAATATTCTCGGGAAAGATGGTGGATTGCTTTTGGCACCTACCCACATACTGGAGCCGGATGTGCCGTGGGAAAATGTAATGGCATTTGTCGACGCAGTGAAAAAGACTTCG
Source organism: uncultured Eubacteriales bacterium (assembly GCA_964486515.1). Lineage (GTDB taxonomy): Bacteria > Bacillota > Clostridia > Acetivibrionales > CAZANH01 > CAZANH01. The sequence goes on along the minus strand of CAZANH010000397.1, from coordinate 73 downwards.
TATTAGTACTGCTCAAGCAGCAATATTCGCAAATAAGTTTGTAGCAAAAGGTATGTGTTTAGCTTGAATGAGG
>CAZANH010000396.1:0-2976 GCA_964486515.1 uncultured Eubacteriales bacterium | reverse complement strand
GTTGGAGTAGTAGCCGTAATATCTTACAACTTGCTCGCCCTTGTTTGGTATATGAGTCACAAGGCGGGCAAGCCAGTCAAGAGCTGTAAATATTTCGTTTGTACCACTGGTTTTACCTTCATAGACAACTCTTGCGACACTGTCTTCTGATACATTTTCTGGAATGTAAGTTATCCGTTCCTGTGATATGGGAGCTCTGATGATATATTGAGAAAGTCTTTCTACACCTTCTTCATCCATTGGACTAACAGGCAGCCCACAATAGATATTGAACCCACTGTGCTGCCAATTCATCATGTTATCTATAATGACATTATTGATCTTTCCCTCTTTCTCCAGCATATTAAAAACTTCCATGGCGAATGGGATTTCAAGATCTTCCGCTTTTGGGATAAGACCGCGCATAAACTCATCGTTACCATAAAAGCAGCCATCAGAGGCTATGATATGTAAATGAGGGTTGAAATTTAAGAATTCTCCAAATGTTTGCACAACGATGACACAACCGGGTACTGGGTTATCCACTGTAATGAAAAAAAGTTCCATATAAGGGGAGTTTGCATGAAGAGCCGGAATAAAATCATAATAGCAGTTTCTGGAAGATACTGGTGAATATTTTGTAAACTATTTCAAAAGCATCAAGGATAAAGAGCGATTTGTGTGTATCTTTTTGGATAATGAATAATTTTCTGAAGTATTAAGTATTTTATAAATCCTTTTATTATCTAATGAGTATACCTCTAATATCATTATCTAAAGGCAGCAAGTATTTTTGAAGTGTATCTTTAATTAACATATCATCAATATCGTAATAATTTATCTGTGAAGTAATGTTGCTTGGGTTTATAGATTGGCTTATATCAACAGGCACACCAAAATAACTTAACGTATTGTCAAGATAAATAGGCAATTTATATATTTCCCCATTTATTTGTATAGTGTATACAATCATATATTTTGTATTTTCAGAGAAAACATTTTTATTATTCATATTGTTTTCTACATAATTTAGGAACTTCATAAAAAAACAAAACTTTTCGTCATCTGATAAAAATGAAAAAAATTCCAAGTTTTCTTTTATTTTATATACCGCAACAACAGTACGATTATAGTCATTTTTTTTAATGTTAGAATATATATAGTTTACATACTTTTCAAAGTTTCTATTATTATTATTATTAATCTTAGAATAATAAAAATAAAATAAAACAGTTATCAATAAAACTAATATTATAAAATATGCTTTTTTTACTTTTATAATTACCCCTCATTTCTTAAGAATTTATTTTTAAATAACTCATAAAGACAATAATGGCTGTCATAGATGCAGCAAAGATTGCTGCATCTATGACTTAACAATTACCTTTGCGAAAGCCCCGGATATAGAAGAGAATTGCTTTTCAGAAAATCAAGCCCATCCCCCTCAATAAGGTAACTTCCTCTCTCTATACAGTACATCATTTTAACAGTGTCTCAAAAGTTCGGTACTGACAATTCAATCAATATATAACTTGCATTTACTGGTTTAATATATGAGTCACCCCATACAACATTATCAATAGCTTCAAATGGTGAACATTTGACAGCATTAACTTGATGACGCATAACATCTGTAACCCAGTCTCCATACAACCAGTGCCGTGGTTTCATTTCCACATTAACATAGTTATCACTTATTCCTCCACCAACTCTGGTTATTTTTAAGCGCTCAGTATTAGGCGAAAAGGATATCCCACCAATTCCATAACTCAAAGTAAAGCTCACTGATGAGCCATCAGTAATTGTTTGATTAGGAGGCCCATATTCAAGAATTGTGGGATCTTCCTCTCCTATAGGTCCTGTTGCACTTATACAATTTGTTATCTCTTCAACATTTTGATAACCTTCATCACTGGTAGCATCGGTTAATACTTTTGAATGTAAATAGTAATCACCATAAGTATCTGGTCCACATTTCCATACTTGTAACGAACTAGCAGCATAAACACCATCTGCATACGCATTATCAGAATCATTACCATGTGCTGACCAGTTATAATTTTCTCTGGATGATGATGTATAAACGTCACTCTCTATTAATTTGGTATGATCATATTTTAATGTATGCTCAATAGCCTTAGAAATTTCACTTTCATCTGAAACAGAAACACTTGAAACAATATCAAAACCGTCATGAAACTGAATTACTGTAGCTATCTGGAATGTTTCTGTGATATCTAATGAATCACTGTAAGGATTATAATGTTTCTTAGGCTTCTCGCTTACATGTTGATTAAAACTCAATCCCAAATATTCCCTAATATCGTTTTTATCTAAAGTGTCTTTAATAATAATTGTTTTGTACCCAGCATTATACCTGTCCATTATTTTATCTTTTAAACTATGAATAAATTTTTCTTCAATAATGATAGGTTTCTTGTTTAAGAAATCAATATTCTTATCATACTGAGCAACACGAGTAACGCCATCGATTTTCAAATTATTATCATCTGAAATATAAATCACATTTTCAAGAAAATCTTCAGTGTCACACACAGCGAAATTGGTACTAATAATTGTAATTAAAAAAAATAATAGTACACATAAACCTTTCCTCATAATAAAACCTCCATAAAATAAAGCCTTCCCCGGGGTTCCTATATTTACATTCTACCCTCCTTTATATTTTTTTCCTTTACAAATACCCCATAGAAACCTATAATATATATAGGTTCTATTTGTAAAGGAGCCTACTTTGTCATAAGCGGCGGTTAAACTTCAACAAGGTTCCGCTGCTTATGATGTAGAGAATCTCAAATATTCCAATATCAACATATATTATACTATTATATATTGGGTATAGATGTCAAGCGATTACCTATTTTATGGAAATAATCTTTTTAGATAGACCAGCTAATTATTGTCAAGGGGATTTTGAAAAATATTTATAGTATTTTTCAAAAATTTTGTAACTAAAATTAAGCACAACAAAATCGA
>CAZANH010000395.1:0-2060 GCA_964486515.1 uncultured Eubacteriales bacterium | reverse complement strand
CAAGTGAATTTATAAATTCGTTTTGTGAAAAACATAAAGTGTGTATGCCAAGTGACATCCTATTTGATGCATCGGCTCTGTTTGATTTCTGATGTAGTTAGGGTGAAAAATCCACTTAGCACAGGCTAAAAAAGGGTATATTCAAATAAAGGTACATTTGACCTTTGAAAAAATAATGCGCGCCCAGCTAAGCTGTAAACTGCTTGCTGGTGCAAGACTAGTCCGGGTAATCGCCAGAGAGCCCGGTAGCCACTGAACCAGTTATGATAGAGATATCGTGGCTGAAGCGTTCATGAAAGCATATTAAATGCAGGCAAATATACAGACCGTAACATAAAGTGAATTCTGCGGCACTGATAGAAGGTCTCCTTGAGAGAAAAGAGAGGACGGCGAGTTGCCATTTAATCAACGAAGCCAAAGGAAGGTGTGAAGAATCTGGAATACAGCACTCAAGAATCCTCCGGTGTATGGGAAACGGTGTGTATATAAAGTAGTTTGCGGAACTGGGGAGACCCTACCTTCCACCCATAAGGGTAAAGAAGTATTCATATAAGTTTTGCTTTCCTTAAGTCAGAAAAAATAACCTAATTTTATTTGATAATATTATCATCCATTCTTACTTTTTTGTGGTATACTAAATATATATAGCCATACAGGAGGATTGAATTGAAAATATACATGGATGTATGTTGTTTAAACAGACCTTTTGATGATTGTAATGATGACCGAATCAGTATAGAAAGTGAAGCTATATTAAAAATACTTTATCGTTGTCAGTATGAAGCATGGCAATTAATTGGAAGTGATACTATTGATTTGGAAATAAGCAAAACAACCGACGTGGATAAAAAGATGAAGGTTTTATCCTTGTATAGTGTTGTTTCGTCAAAGATAATTTTTGATGATGAGATTGAATCATTAGCACAGTCTTATCAGCAATATGGTATTAAATTATTTGACAGCATTCATCTTGCTTGTGCTGAATACGACCATGTAGATGTACTACTGACAACTGATAAAAAATTTATTGCAAAAGCGCAGGAAATAAAAAGTTTAAATACACGGGTAGAGAATCCTGTAAACTGGTTAATGGAGGTGACAAGTAATGAGCTTGCAGACTAAGAATCTAAATACAATAAGAAAAGCAGGTATAGAAATGCTTACAAAAGAGCTTGGCCCGGTTGAAACAGCATATTTCATCAGACAGTTTGATATGGGGAATGGTGACTATACGAAGGAGCGGGATGAATTATTGAAAGATATTGTTACAATTGATGACTTCAAGGCAAGCTTAAGGAACTTGAAGGGAAAAAAATATAATGAACAAGGACATTAATTTTGGTTTCAACATTAAATGTTATGGAAGATGGCAAAGCCACCTAGGAGCCTGCCCGGAAACACGACCCTATAAAAGTTGTATGGTGAATTTAATATACGGGGTATGCAGAACAAAAATCTCAGAGAATTATTGCCAGGTAAAAGTTCTGCAGCTATTTCAAGGATAATAAAAAGGCTTAGGACCCATGGCCTCATAAAAAAAGTCAGAAACTCATACAAATATTATTTAACCTCACTTGGCAAGTCAGCAATTGTTGCAGGTTTAAAGATTAAAAACATGCTCCTGACTGCTGAATTTTCAGGCTTTTCAACAGTTGAAGCATTTTCCTCATCCAAAGGGAGAATGATATCTTTCCTATCGAGGTTAAGCCTGAAGGTAATGTGGATAGTGCCAGCCTTAGAAAGTTTAAAGAGAAATTCAATGATAAGGTAAAGCTGCGTATCCGTTTTTCTCTTGAAAATCTAAAGCTGGACGACGATCTTTTGAATATTCCGCTTTTTATGGCGGACTATGCAGATAAATGCAATTTACTGTTAAAAATAATTAACGAGATTAAAGCTGTTACCGACATAGATTCTACGAAATAAATTCCCTAAAAAAATGCGTTGACATTTGCAGATTCAAGGTGTAACATAAAAAAGGATGGGGGATTAACTCAGGGGGAGAGTGCTATCTTCACACGGTAGAAGTCGTTGGTTCAAATCCAACATTCCCCACCATT
>CAZANH010000394.1:0-2910 GCA_964486515.1 uncultured Eubacteriales bacterium | reverse complement strand
TACATTTTGAATTATATTGGCCCAGTACCTTGCAGCACTGCCGTACCCAGGAGTATGATCGAGTATTTTGAATTCCTGATCTCCAACATCATTATCTATGGTTTTTGGTATACCGGTTACTATCAATTCAATACCTTTTTCCCTTGCGGTATTTGAAACCTTATTGGCAGTATCCATTGAGTCATTGCCGCCTATATAAAAGAAATACCCGATATTATGCGCTGTAAATACCTCTAATATTCTGTCAAAATCCTCTTTCTGCTCTTCCCCTTTTAATTTGTACCGGCATGTTCCTATTGCACCTGCTGCTGGTGTATACTTTAATAGCCTTATTTCTTCCTCAGGCTGAGCTGACATATCGATAAGCTCTTCAAGAAGTACACCCTCTATTCCATGCCAACCGGCATAAATTTTACCGAATTTGCCCGAGTATGAACTTAAATTCTCAATTATTCCCTGCAGTGATGCATTAATAACAGGAGAAGGCCCACCTGACTGAGCTATAAGTACATTCTTCATTACAAGAAAATCCCCTTTGTATAATTTGCATTAAATTTTATAAAACACCTTATAAGCGTTGTATGTTACGTATATATCGATTTTGCTTGTGACTTCATATGGAGCATGCATTGAAAATATAGCAATACCGCAGTCTACAACTTCAATACCCATATTTGCGATATACTGCGCAATAGTTCCGCCGCCTCCCAAATCAACCTTTCCGATTTCTCCTGACTGCCATACAATATTATTCTCATTGAAAAGGTTTCTTAACTGTGCCAGGTATTCTGCATTTGCATCGCTTGCTCCGGCTTTTCCCCTGGAACCGGTGTATTTTTGAATAACTATTCCCTTACCAATCCATGATGAGTTTTTCTTATCGTGAACATTCTCAAAAGTAGGGTCAACTCCCGGATTAACATCAGCTGAAAGCATTTTTGAATTTTCAAGGCATCTTCTTAAAGTTATATCAGAATAGTTATCAACTGTAAGTGAACAAATGTCCGCAATAAAATTTTCAAGAAAACTTGACTGGGACCCGGTATTACCCATACTGCCTATCTCTTCCTTGTCAGCAAGCACACATAAAGCAGTTTTTTTAGGCGATTCCATATCTATTACAGCCTTAAGTGCAGTATATGCACACACCCTGTCATCCTGTCCGTATGCTCCTATTAAACTTCTGTCAAAACCCACATCCTTTGCCTTAAATGCCGGTACTACTTCAAGTTCGGCTGTTAAAAAGTCCTCTTCAGTTAATCCGTATTTATCATTTAGAACCTTCAATATGTTAAGCTTTACTTTATCTTTTATCTTTTCATCATCATATGGTATTGAACCTGAAAGGACATTAAGGTCTTCCCCCTCTATTCCCTCACTCAATTTCTTTTCCATCTGTTTTTTTGCAAGATGAGGAAGCAGGTCCGTTATTGTAAAAACAGGATCATTTTCATCTTCTCCAAGCCTCATTTCTATTGTACTTCCATCTTTTTTTATTATTATTCCATGAAGAGAAAGCGGTATGGTAACCCATTGATATTTTTTAATTCCTCCATAATAATGGGTTTTTAACAGTACCATCCCACTGTCCTCGTATAAGGGGTTCTGCTTTAAATCCAGCCTTGGTGAATCTATATGTGCCCCTACGATATTAACTCCGTCAGCAACAGGTTTTGAACCCATTACACAAATAATTGCCGTTTTATTCCTTCCTATTCTGTAAATTTTCGTTCCAGGAGATATTTTTCTTTTATCATTAATAATTGTATCTAAAGAAATAAAACCTTCCTGTTTTAGTAACTTCTCTGTTTCCTTAATAAATTCCCTCTCTGTTTTACCCTCATCAAGAAATCGTTTATATCCCTCGGAAAATTCAAGTGCTTCTTTTTTATAGTTTCCATCATATTTTTCCCATGCATTCTGAGGCTTGTATGAAAGCCTGTCATTAAGTTTCTGTCCTTCTGTTTTTTCTCCGTCCATATTTCAGTCCTCCCGATCAGTTTATAGTTTTTACATGCTTGTCTATATTATATACAAAATATACTATAAAATAAATAAGTATTAAAAGATTTTTACTTATGTGTTATGATAATAGTTACTTATAAAATTTAGCGGAGGTAAAATATGTTTGATACTCACATACACAGCAGTTTTTCCGTTGACAGTGAAATGGACGCAAATAAGGCATGTAAAAAGGCAATTAATCTAGGGCTTGACGGCATTGTATTCACTGACCATCTGGATTTTGACTTTCCGGGATGTGATTTTATTCTTGACTTTAACGAGTATTCTTCATTTATGGATTCGTTAAAAAAGGATTATTCCGATAACCTTACTGTCCTTAAAGGTTTGGAGGCAGGTATACAACCTCACACTATTGATAGGACATCGGATATAATAAAAAGTTATAATTTTGATTATGTTCTTGCCTCAGTACATATACTCGATGGAATGGATCCCTATGATGGTATATATTACAGGGATAAAGGCAAAAAAGAGGCTTACCGCAGATATTTGGAGGCAATCCTTTTTATGGTGCAAAACTTCCCAGACTTTGACTCTCTTTCCCATATTGATTATATAACAAGGTGCAGCTTCTATAATGACAGATCTTTAAAATACAAGGAACATTCGGATATTATGGATGAAATTTTTCAAACACTGATAGCAAAAGGCAAAGGTATTGAAATAAATACGGGTTCATATAAGGAAATATATTCTCAAAGTGAGTTTGATATTGATATACTGAAACGCTACAGAGAACTTGGAGGCGAAATAATATGCACAGGTTCGGATGCGCACTCGTTAAAATACATAGGATATATGTTTGGATATGTAAAAACTCTGCTGCTGAATGCAGGCTTCAAGTATACCACAGTATTTAAAAAAAGAATTCCCGAATTTTATCCA
>CAZANH010000393.1:0-2664 GCA_964486515.1 uncultured Eubacteriales bacterium | reverse complement strand
CTTTTCTGGACCCACGTCAGTGGGATATCAGCCAGTCAGATTCTTTTAATGCACCGGGTATTGGCACGATACCCAGAGGTGGTAGTTGTAGAAGACCATGCATGGCCAAACAATAGCTGGCCTCATGTACCTGTAATGGGACATCTTTCAACAAATATTAAAAAAGATGTAGTCAAAGGACGTTTAGCACTCTCAATCAATCTTACTGATGGTGAGTATTATGGTGCGGGGGCACTGCCGACCTCATATCCGGAACCCCACATTCATGCTGCACAGACAGCAGTGAAGTATAAGGCTGAGTATGCCTATGTTCGAATAAATGAACAGAGTTTGACTCCATTGGGTACTTTGAAAGAAATTAATGCAATCAATGTTTTGTCCGCAAGTGAACAATGGTGGGACCCGGCCCGTTCTACGGATGAGTTGTGGAAGAAATGGTGTGACCACAGGTTTGGGGACAAAGCTTCAAGCAAAATAATATCAGCTCTAAAAAAGAGTAAAACAATAATAACAAAAGGATTCAGCGCTTCAGGTTTGCCACTTATGGATCATAGCGGATTACCTGTAGGCAACTGGAAGCCAACAACAGGCATCAACGCTTATGCAATCTTTGCCAGGCCTGGTAAGCTTTTGGTTGACAAATCCTATGATAAACTTGAAATAAATGACTTCAGGGCATGGCAGGTTGGTGCCAGGGGTGTTGAACTGGAGGAGTTCCTAAGTGACAGTATACAGGCTGAAGATGAAGCCAGCAAGGCATTAAGTGAGATTAACAGTGTCAGGGATTGTTTAACATATGAGGATTTTGAATATCTCACAACCTGTTATCAGGATGCGCTGTTAATGATAGAGGCTATCCGGATGACTGCAGTGGCTGCCCGTGCTTCTGCACTTTACCTTGAGGAGGGCGGAGAAATTAACATTAAGATCCTTGAAGATGCTTGTACTGACATGGAGGTTTGCGCCGATAAAATAGAAACTGAGAGAGGCCAGAACTTTCGTGCGTTGCAGTTTTTTCAAAAAACCATGTTGAAAGGACGGGAGTATACTGGTTATGGTGTGCCGATTGCTCTTCGTGCAATTTCGGAGATTTACAGGAAATTGATATAATAAAATCTCGGTTTGACAGTATAAGTCATAGTATTTACAAATTAAACTTGATATGCTATCATGACCATATGAAAATCAATGCTAGGATGATTTGTTTTGTGTTTGGGTTGTTCCTGATAAAATAAATCACAGGAGAAATAACATATGGAAAGAATATTTACAGGAAAAGTCTTTGCACCGTCATCTGTTATGGAACATGTTGAATTTAATAGTGACAGGCCATATACAATAAGTATTAAACATTTTATGGAAGATGATATTGCTCCTCCACATTACTCAGATTCAATTGAAATACTCGTTTGTGACAATCTTAAAGGAACTGTAATTATTGATGCCAATCAGTACAAATTCAAGGGAAAGCAGGTTTTTTACATACCACCCCAATATATACATTCAGTAATTATTGAAAGATGTGACGGTGAGATGTATGTTTTAAAGATATCTTTAGAATCGTTGTCTGAATTTATTAATATAGTGAATATAATAGAATATAAAGGGTTTACCTTATTTGATAATATTTTTGTCTGTGACGAATTTGAAAGTTTACATACATCAATTTTGCAATTAATAAAAAATGATGCAGACATATTTGCCCGAATCAAAGGAATTGTAGATGTATTCCAAAAACTAAGCGGGTATTTTATGAATAATAACATAGTCGTAGAAAAAAATAATAAAGATCGGAGCAATTTAAAAAAACTTATTGACTGGTCTATAGATAATCACGGTATCAATATAAATCTGGAGCAGGCTGCGCAATATGTCGGTTACAGCAAGTATTATTTTTGCAGATGGTTTAAGAAAGTAACTGGAATAACATTCAAAAATTACTTGATTCATCTGAAAATAGAATATGCATGTAAATTATTAGCTATGCATAAAACTGTTTCAGAGACATCAAGTCTTTGCGGATATGAAAATATTTCTTATTTTATACGTTTATTTTCAAAAGTCAAGTATTGTACCCCAAAACAATATTATACCAAATATAAAAAAAAGTAGTATTAAGATAAGGACAATTACAGACTATATTTGGGCAAGATACAGATATTAAAAAGGTTTATTACATGCTATAATGTTATATATAATCAATGATGAAATGCATGCTGAGGTTCAAAAAGTAAAGGGGAGTTAAGAAAACAAGGTGTTGAATAATAAAAGGGGGTACTGGTAATGATTATTGACCGGTTTGAAAATCTTGATTTGTATTTTGACAGAGAAAGCAGAATATATGAAGCTGTATGCTTTGCAAGAGACTTTGACCTTTCACAGCCAGATGGAAAATACAAGGTGGATGGAGCCAATGTTTTTGCAGAGTGTAAGACATACTTCACAAAACCTGTTGAGGGAAGAAGTTTTGAAAGCCATGTTAAGCATATTGATGTACAGGTGATGCTGAAAGGAGAAGAAATGATGGGACATACACTAGACAAGGGTCTTGATGTTACCAGGGAGTACAGTGATGAAAAGGATGTGGAAAAATACAATCGCCCGGGAAAATACAGTCCTGTTGTTATGAAACCCGGCTGGTTTATAGTTTTCTTTCCGCAAGAC
>CAZANH010000392.1:0-2233 GCA_964486515.1 uncultured Eubacteriales bacterium | reverse complement strand
ATGGTTTTTACATTTGATGACGGGACTAAAGGACAGTTCAGCCTTACTGCGTCAGAAAATGGATTTACGGTAAATCCCAAAACAGCGGTTGGAGTTATGATGAAATTCAATGAAATTTATCCGGACTTTGGCTTAAAAGGCACATTCTTTATTAATCTTGGAAATAATATGTTCCCGGGTGATGGTAAATTATCTGAAAGGCTTAATTATCTCATTAAGATGGGATTTGAGATTGGAAATCATACATTGACACATGTACAATTAAACAGTGTAAATGATTCTGAAACAATTATAAAGGAGGTTGGCGGGAATCAAAAGAAAATGGAAGAACTGGTACCTGGCTATAAAATGATGTCATTGTCGCTGCCTTACGGGTTGCCTGCTAATGAGTTGTTTGAACATTTAATAAAAGGCAGATATCAGGATGTTGAGTATGAAAACCATGCCATACTTGAAGTGGGATGGTGCCCGGCACCTTCGCCATTTACTGTTGAGTTTAATACTTTTTCAATTAACAGGGTAAGAGCCCCCGGTATTAACCCTGTAGATGCGGATCTTAACTGGTGGATTTCAAAACTTTCCCGGAAAGACCAATTTGTAAGTGATGGCGAGCCGGATATAGTGACAGTACCTGAAACAAAAGTTGATAAAATAAATAAAGAGTCTCTTGGTAATAGGAATTTGAATATTTATTGATTAACAGCAAAAACAGCTTAAAAATCAAATTTGCATTAAGTAAAATATTGTTATATAATTATCTTAGACGCGATAATGTTTATATTTATTCTTTATAGTAATATGAATAATTTCTGAAGGAGTGTTTTTTGATGGCAAAAGCTGGAGCTAAAAAAGTCCAGTCCGATGCTGATGTAAAAAGAAAAGCTATAAAACTTGTAATTGCACACCTCAAAAAAAAGGTGTCTAAGGAGTTTATAGGTTCTGAGCATATCAGCGACTGGATCTGTGACATGGAAAAAATACTTGAAAAACCTGAGTTTGATATCAGGGAATACATTGAAATGAGAAGGAAGCTTAATGATGTTATTGAGCGTACCCTTGACGAAGAGATGAGATTCAAATTCAGAGATTCATGGTACAGTTTCGGTAAGGCACTGGATAAAAAAGTAAAGCAAACTTAAAAGAAACAGGCAGATCCAATAAAGGGGATTTGCCTGTTTTTCGTATTCCTTATAAAAACGGAAGTAATTGTATTATCAATTACTTCCGTTTTTATAAAAGTTTTCATAATAAGATTTATTTCTCATTGATTTCACCATTGCGTCCAGATGAACGATGTCGCCTTTTACCAGATATATAAGGAGATACCGCTTTGTGTCAGTCATGGAATGTATTATCGGATTATAAATGATAATACGCTAATTGTATGGAAAATTCTTTTTTGATACAATAACAAATGAAAGGATATAAGCAATTCAAATTGAATGCGTTAGGAGTGAAACAATGAATCAGGAATTATTTAATATTAAAGGGCGGGTTGCACTGATAACAGGTTCAAGCAAAGGTCTTGGAAAATTCCTGGCGGATGGCCTTGCCTCTTGTGGCGCTCATGTTATTATTAATGGCAGAAACAAGGAAACTGTAGAGCAAACGGTAGGTGAATTTACTGAAAAAGGTTATTCTGTTACGGGATGTGATTTTGATATTACTAATCCCGATGAGGTAAAGAACAATATTAAACATATTGAAAATAGTGTTGGGCCGTTAGAAATACTTGTCAATAATGCAGGGCTTCAAATTCGAAATAAGCTTGAAGAGTTTTCATTGGACGACTGGAACAAAATATTGAATATTAACCTGACAGGTGCCTTTATTGTAGCAAAAGAAGCTGTAAAAGGCATGATTGAAAGGGAAAAAGGGAAAATAATCAATATCTGCTCCATGCAAAGTGAACTGGGAAGAAAATCCATTGCACCGTACGCTGCAAGTAAAGGCGGCCTTAAAATGCTGACCCGTGCAATGTGTGTTGAATGGGCAAAGTACAATATTCAGGTCAATGGGATAGGACCTGGGTATTTTAAAACAGAAATGACAAGTAAATTATGGGAAGATAAGAAATTTGACAGCTGGTTGACAGGCCGTACTCCGGCAAATCGCTGGGGAAATCCGGAAGAACTCACAGGTGCGGCAGTCTTTTTATCATCTGATGCCTCAAGTTTTGTCAATGGGCAGATTATATATGTGGATGGCGGCATACTTGCCGCAATATAAACTA
>CAZANH010000391.1:0-2229 GCA_964486515.1 uncultured Eubacteriales bacterium | reverse complement strand
CTTCATCTGCATAAACTCCTGCATACTCCATTGTCCTATTTTAATAAGTTCACTACTTTCCAGAATCCTTCTTTTTTTCCACCCACACGCAAAAGTATGCCCTCATCTTTTAGTATTTTAATATTTTTTTCAATATTTCGTTTTGTTATACCAACTACGCCTGCCATATCATCAATAGTAATTTTTGCATTTTGATATGTACTTCTCAATAGTAAGCATATCTCACTTCCTTTCTTACTATATGTTACAGGCATACTTCATCTATTCTGCAATTACACAATACTGCTTGATTCATTAAGCCGATATCAAGCAGTTTCTAAAAGTCACTTCTATATATGACGAAATCATTCTAATTACTAAAGCTATTCTAAATATTTATCAGCAAATTCCCTTATGGTCATTATTTCCGGATTATCAAGATCTAAAACAGAGAAGTCTTTGTCCCCTGTAACAAAAACATCAACTTCCGCAATAATAGCAGATGCTAATATAGGGTAATCGTTTTTATCCCGTATTTTTGGATATATATCCGGGTCTATTTCATTCGGTGTAAAAGCCATTTCAAAATTTAACCTGCGCAAGAAGTTTTCCAATATTTTTTTCTTTCCTGGAAACTTTCTTGCTGTAACCATTCTTAACTCTTCAACAATTTGACTGCTCAATACTATTTTGAATTCATTGGATATTCTTACGGTCAAAGTACTTAGTTTTGATTTATAAAACAGACCTGCTGAAAGTAGAATATTAGTATCAAGCATCACCCTCATAGCGTTCCTCCCAAATCTGCTTTCTCACTTCCTTTACAGCATCAACAACATCCTGCTCACTTTTTATCCCTGCTTTTTCAGCTTCTCCTGCCATATCTTTCTGAAATTCTTCAAAAGCTAATTTATTTGAATTCAAAAGTATAACATTGTTGTTCTGCTCAACAAATACTACCTTATCTCCTTCTTTTAATCCAAGTTTTCGTCTGATTTCTATTGGAATAGTAATCTGACCTTTTAATGATATTTTTGCAACATCCATAATAACACCTGCTTTCTTTTCATTCTTTACTTTCCTTACTTATATTATATGCTTTATGAATTGAAAAAACAATAGGTAAATTGTATATTTATATGAAATAACGATTTTGAGCGTTAGAATTTTTATTCATTATATATCTTTTAAATATTATGGTGAGGCAGAGCGTGTAACACCTCCCATTCTCGATAGGAAAACCCAAGAAGCTTTTATGCAGTAAAACCCTCATTATTACTGCATTTCACTGCAATTCATATTTCCTCAAACAAAGGTTTATTGGTTTGATAACATAGTCGGCAGATTATCTCTCACAAGGGTTTTAAAGTGTAATTTTCATTTTTCAGCATTTGTATAATTTTCTCAATACTTCTCCAACACCCCATGCACACCCCGGTGCATTTATTACATTTTTATCCATAACCATATGCCTGACTGCACAAATTTTGCCTTGCAATTGTACCCCATAAACGCCGAAAAACCCTTATATCAAGGACTTTTCATTGTATCAAAATCATTGTTCTTTTATGGTGGAGGCGAGGGGATATTTCTCCCCCCACACACTTTATTTGTTTTCTATCCTGCTGAACTTTGGTGAATTCTATATATGGAATTTAAATTATTTATCGTTCTTCTGCAAAGGTCAGTTTCAGACTTGTTTTCCTTCCGTCACGGTATATCACTGCATCCACGGTCATTAAGGCATTCTGCCGGCTGCACGTATGACATGCTTTGCAAGTACCGAAGATGTCACCGTGCCAACTCCACCGGGTACGGGGGTAATCATATCAACAATATCCTCGACTTTCTCAAAATCGACATCCCCGCACAGTTTTCCCTCCTCATCGACATTTATGCCTACATCTATAACAATCTGACCTTCCGCCACAAAGGATTCATTAATCATCTTCGCCTTACCTGCCGCCGCTATAAGTATTTCCGCATTACGGCAGACAGCTTCTATATCCTTTGTCCTGGTATGGCAGATTGTTATTGTCGCATGCTTTTTAATCAGAAGCATTGCAAGAGGTTTTCCAACAACGAGACTTCTTCCCACAAGGGTCACCCTTTTGCCCTTCAAGTCAATATCATAATAATCAAGCATCTCCATCACCGCTTCAGGTGTGCACGGTGCAAACCCTGTCTCATCACCTTCAAACACCTTTGCGACATTAATCGGGTTTAAGCAGTCAACATCTTTTTCATGAC
>CAZANH010000390.1:0-2726 GCA_964486515.1 uncultured Eubacteriales bacterium | reverse complement strand
TGGGTTGGAGATATGGAGTTATGGAAGATTCTTACTATGGTACCAGTGTTACCTATGCAAATCATTGGGATTTTTTAAACGCCAGGAATAACAATATTAAGTTTAACAATGTTCATGAAGCAATGCTTGGTTCATGTGACACAGGAGCTTTTAGTTCGTGGGGAAGCGGTAAAAATAATATATATGACAACAACCGGGTCTA
Source organism: uncultured Eubacteriales bacterium (assembly GCA_964486515.1). Classification (GTDB taxonomy): domain Bacteria; phylum Bacillota; class Clostridia; order Acetivibrionales; family CAZANH01; genus CAZANH01. Next base: position 2,524 of record CAZANH010000390.1, on the reverse strand, counting down.
CGATTCAGGAAATAGTGAAGCTAACTTTACGGGAGGTTTTTACCTTGATGCTACCTCGGATTATTTTGCTGTAAAAAACAACATCGTATATAACATCATTAGTGAAGACTATGGTACAAATACTATGAGAGGTGTATATAACGATATTGTTAACAACATATTTATTAATAACAAGACAAGTTCTCCTGACTTAAAGTTTCACGAGTGGGCTGAGGATATGCATCATCATACTTATACCCACAATATTCAATACAGTAATGCTGGTTCTTCATGTATACATGTATTTGATCCTTTTGGGTATTGTGGGCCGTTGTTTGAAAATGCTTCCGATGCTGATTACAATGTATACTATCATACAAACAGTTCATATAATGTGCAAGGCACAAGCAATTGGTTTACATCATATAACGCAAATTCTTGCACAGGTCAGGACCCTTTGTTTAAAAATATGTCGATACATGATTATACACTTGAAAGCGGTTCACCTGCCCTGACCAGAGGTTTTACGAATATAAATCAGTCTGATATAGGCATAAAGTCTGATTTCCCAAGCAGGGATGCCTACAGAAAAATAGAAGCTGAAAAGTACAACAGTATGAGTGGTATTACTAAAGGTGCAGTTACAATAGAAAGTTGTGACAATAATGACTGGGTATGCTATAAAGGGATAGAATTTAAAGAGGGTGCTAATATTTTTGTTTCTAATGTAGCAGTAGACAGTCAAAATGAAGGAAATGACATTGAAATAAGGCTTGGAAGTCCTTCTGGAACACTTGCAGGGACAATGACAGTTAGTTCTACAGGGGGCTTTTCCACATTTGAAACACAATATTGTAATGTTGATATTTCAAGTGGAACGTATGATGTTTATTTGGTGTTTAAAAATGGAACTGTATGTAATATGGATTGGTTTAACTTTTGTAATGAAGATTTAACTTTTTCTGATGGTTTTGAAGATGGATTTTATAACTGGGATACAGTATATGGCACACCAACTACCAGTAGTGCTCAAAAACATAGTGGAAGTTACAGTTATGTGATAAATGAAGACCAGGATGCTATTTCCAAGACGTATAGTTTTGCACAGAATAAAAAGGTTACAGTATGGTATTACGATGATGCAAGTGACACAGATATGAGAATGATGTGCAAGGTGGATGATGGTGGTGCCGGTGGATACTATGTAAATATTGGAGTATATAATGATGTATCTACAACGAAATATTCCGCAATGATTGGAACAACAGGTACTGCTCAGGCAACAACTGTGGACAGAACGACAGGATGGCACAAGTTTGAGTTTGATTATACTTCAGGTACGGAAGCAAAAGTATATATAGATGGAACATTAATTGGGACAACGAGTAATGTAACATCATATACAACAATTAAATTTGGGGATTTTTGGCAAGGAAGTACAGGCACATTTTATTTTGATGATGTTCAGATAACAGAATAATGTAAAAAAAAGGGGCAATCTTAGGAGGATTATTACTTGAAGGGTTGCCTCCAAAAAGTATTAACATTGGAGATGTAGAATATATGAGAGTACTTAAATCGGAAGACATTCCGGAATTACAGTTGCAAAAAGAAATCATTAAAAGATGTAGAGATAAACTTGCAATACAAGCTCAAAAACGAAAAGAAACAAAAAATAAGATTGAATGGGACACGATTAAAGAATCATTTATAAAACATATTAAATCAAGCTTTCACCCCTCTGTATTAGACAGAAAAAATCCGCTTAATACCCGGATAGTAAGTGAAGAAGATTTTACGGAATACAGGATAGAGAATGTAGTTTTTGAGTCTATGCCGGGATGGGAAGTTAATGCTACAGTATATCTTCCCAAAATTGATGGTATTTATCCTGCTGTAGTTTGTCCAACAGGACACAGTTCTAAAACAAGGGAGAACTATCAAACGTCTGCCCAGGTATTTGCGAGAAACGGATATGTTGCCATATCCTTTGACCCGCCGGGTTGTGAAGGGGAAATAGCTTATATGAATGATCATTTTACCAATGGGGTTATTGGATATTTAACGGGGATATGGAGCAATTCACACTTTGTTATTGATGCTATTCGATGTATTGACTATCTCGAAACTCGAAAAGATGTGGATATGAGTAATGGAGTAACTGTATCAGGGGTATCAGGCGGAGGTTGTACAAGTATTTATGTGTCTATTCTTGATGACCGGGTTAAGTTTTTAGCCCCGGTATGCTGTTTAGCCAGGCATGAAGAAATTCATTTAACAGAACTATATACAAGTTGTCCGGAACAGTTTGGAAATGGATTTATTGAACAGGGAATAGATTATGTAGATTTGATAGCAATCCAAGTACCTAAACCATGCTTGATTATTGCTGGACAACAGGATGAGGTTTTTGACTATCAATCTACTCAAAAGCTTTATAAAGAGGTTGAGAAAATATATATGCTTTATAAAGGTGAATCCAATCTGGGACTATATATTCAACAAGATAGTGGTCATGCATATACAGTTGAAATGGCGGGCAAAG
>CAZANH010000389.1:0-3415 GCA_964486515.1 uncultured Eubacteriales bacterium | reverse complement strand
CACACAAATGCGAGCTGTCGGAGAAGCCATGAGTATCGGAAAAAATTATAAGGAGGCATTACAAAAAGCAATCCGCTCTCTCGAAATTGGGAGATACGGCCTTGGATTTGCAAAAGATTTCAACAAAAAGACACTGCCTGAATTAATGGAACTCTTGATTGAACCGTCAAGCGAGCGCCAGTTCATAATGTACGAAGCATTAAGAAAAGGAGCCGATATTGATGGACTTCACAGGATAACCCATATTAAGAAATGGTTTATTCAGCAAATGCAAGAACTTGTGATGCTTGAGGAAGAGATTTTAAGCCACAAGGGTTTGCCTCTTCCCGATTCCCTTCTGATACAGGCAAAAAAATATGGTTTTGCGGACCGTTATCTTTCAAAAATTCTTAATATTGATGAAAAACAGATAAGGCGACACAGGATTTCTCTAAAAATGGAGGAAGGTTGGGAAGCTGTACCTGTAAGTGGTGTAGAAGATGCTGCATACTATTTTTCTACATATAACGCTCCTGATAACACCAAATCAAGCGGCAGAAGAAAAGTTATGATACTCGGCGGTGGTCCGAACCGTATCGGACAGGGTATCGAATTTGACTACTGCTGTGTTCATACCTCTTTTGCACTAAAGGATATGGGAATTGAGACAATCATGGTAAACTGCAATCCTGAAACAGTATCAACCGATTATGATACATCAGATAAGCTTTACTTTGAACCTTTGACTGTTGAGGATGTCTTAAGCATATACAAAAAAGAAAAACCTCTTGGTGTAATAATCCAGTTTGGCGGCCAGACCCCGCTCAATATCGCACGAGAACTTGAGGAGGCAGGTGTCAGGATTCTTGGTACTTCCCCCGATATGATAGATCTGGCAGAAGACAGAGACAGGTTCAGAAATATAATGGAAAAAATGGGTATTCCGATGCCCGAATCAGACATGGCATCAAATCTTGAAGATGCTCTTGAAGCAGCTTCCCGTATTGGATATCCGCTTATGGTACGCCCCTCATATGTCCTTGGAGGACGTGGTATGGAAGTGGTATATGATGAGGAAATGCTAAGGGAATATATAAGTGCAGCTGCTGTGATAAGCCCCGACAGGCCTGTTCTTATTGACAGATTTCTTGAGAATGCAATAGAAGCAGAGGCCGATGCCATTTCAGACGGAGTCAATGCCTTCGTTCCCGCCGTTATGGAACATATAGAGCTTGCAGGCATACATTCCGGAGACTCCGCTTGCGTGATACCTTCGATAAGCATTTCAGATAATCACCTTAAAACCATTTACGATTATACCGTAAAAATTGCAAGAGAACTTAAAGTTATAGGCCTTATCAATATACAGTACGCGATTGCCGATAACAAGGTTTTTGTTCTTGAGGCAAATCCCAGGGCATCACGGACAGTTCCTCTCGTATCAAAAGTATGTAATGTTTCCATGGCAAGGACCGCAACCGAATTGATTATAAATAACGAAACAGGTTCCAAAACTCCTTCTTCTCTGTTTACCAATCTGTTTACCAAAACCAGGATACCACATTTTGGAGTAAAAGAAGCTGTTTTTCCATTTAATATGTTTCCAGAAGTTGACCCTTTATTAGGCCCTGAGATGCGTTCAACGGGAGAGGTTTTAGGACTTTCCAATACATTTGCACTGGCATTTTTCAAGGCTCAGGAAGCAACACAGACACCGCTGCCTATCTCGGGAACAGTTTTGATAAGTATAGCCGAACAGGACCGTAATCAACCTGCAGTAATTGAGACAGCAAAACGTTTTGCCGAACTTGGATTTCATATAAAGGCAACGTTGGGAACTAAACACTTTCTTTCTGAATACGGGATAAAAAGTGAATTAATAAAAAAACTTTATGAGGGACGCCCCAATATAACAGACGGTATAACAAACGGTGAAATACAACTTGTTATAAATACGCCATCTGGTAAACGCAGCCAATATGATGATTCTTATATAAGAAAAACCGCCATTAAATACAAGATTCCGTATATAACCACACTTGCTGCAGCACTTGCCAGCGCAAAGGGAATAGAGGCATATTGTAAAAACAGCAAGGTTAGCGGTGGTGTAAAATCACTCCAGCAATACCATAAAGATATATCAATATAAATATGTTGGGTACTTGAATAGTTACATTATAGTAATTTTTACCTGAATGTATTTGAAATTGTTCTTGAATAATTATGATGTCAGGCATATAATATAAATATAGAAAACCACTTTGACCCAGCCAAAGGAGTGGTGTAAATGAAATGTTATACCTGCAAGTACTTCATTAAAAGGGAAGATATCTCTTTAATGTCACAAATGATGGGATTTACGGGCGAATGTTCGAAAACAGGAACACTTTTTAATCCGGAGAAACTCACTACGGAGCCATCCTGGTGCCCTTTAAAAAAACATAAAAAAGAAATAATAAAAGAAGATTCTTAAGCGGAAAAGGTATATATTACAATCAATAAATATCTTTTTTATTGAATAAATAATTCTTATTTTGCTCAAGTTATTTATATTAAGTTAAGCCTAACAATATGGGAGGTATTAATAAAAATGAAAAATATCTTTGTCATATTAATCGCATGTTTATTATTGTTCACAGCATGTGTACAGCGGAATGAAACCCCTAATACTCAAATATCACCAGATACATCTCCAACCAGTGAGCCTATGGCAAAAGTATCTGATTTTTTCCCGTTCTCCGGTAATATCTATAATAAATACATGGGAACAGGAAATGAGTATGCTTCGTATGAAACATATGTGGATTACGTAAAAGGCAATATAATGCAGGTAAGAGAGATTAATCCGGGAACCGTTATGACATTTGTCTATCAAATAGATGGGGATGTTTTAAAGAAAGTATTTTTAAAAGAGGAAACATACTACCGTTATAATTTCACTTCTTCATCAAATGAAAACGAAATAATCATTAAAAGCCCAATAAAAGAAGGAACCTCATGGACACTCGGTAACGGTTTAACAAGAAGCATAACTGCAGTTGACACAAAAATTGAGACTCCTTCGGGAAAATATACGGCTCTCGAAGTAACAACGGATTCACCTCAATCAACAATAAAAAGGTATTATGCCAGAAATATCGGTCTGGTAAAAACAGAATTCACATCAAAAGAAACTTCTTCCACTGTTACAAGTGAACTTGAAAAAACCGAATTGAATACACCTTTAAAACAAAAAATCATTCTTTATTTCCCTGATTTTCCCAAAGAGAGAATAGCTTATACTGACACATATATAGAACTTTATTCAAATGAAGATATAATTACAAAAATTCAGGAAGAATTAAAGAAAGTACCGGTAAACAGTGAACTTACAAAAGTCTTGTCAACCGGTACAATTATTAATGGAAGCAGTATTGACGAGGAAAAAGGTACTGTA
>CAZANH010000388.1:0-3006 GCA_964486515.1 uncultured Eubacteriales bacterium | reverse complement strand
TACCAGGTCTGCAAATTGGTCTATCAAATCCTTAGATGAAATTTCATTTTTCAGTATATATGATATATTTGAAAATGACTGAATAGATGTATATAGTTTTACTTTACCTTCGGTGCAATAATCCAGCAAGGTAATTGCCGTTTCATATCCTTCCGCCCTGGAACAAAGAATATCAATAATTACACACGTATCCATAAAGAATCTAATCATATTTTTTCTTTAACTCCTTTTTTAAAATCTCTTCAGGATTTCTGACATCAAGGGAATATTTTTCGGCTCTCTCCCTGATTCTCAACAGAACATCCTTTTTTATCATATTTTCATTTACAGGCTTCATTATGGCAATATATTTTCCGTTCCTGGATACAAGTATATCTTCACCGGATTGTATAAAATCCAGGAATTTACCAAGGTTGGTTTTTAGTTCGGTTGAACTGGTTTTAATCATCATTACCACTCCAATTTAATCAATATTATTTTTAATATATTAATCATATCATATATTAGATCATTAAGCAACATTATTGGCATAAGCCGCATAAAAGAAGCGTAGAATAAAAATTAAAATAATACCTTGCATTATACAATAGCGTGTTATTACATTCTTGGAGCATATATGGGCAAATTGACCGTTGATACCACATCAGCGGATTTGTTCCTGGATACCCGGGAATTTGACAAATTCAAGTTTGATACGGTATCAGGTTCGCTGAATGCGGACTGCATTACCGCAAGGATATTCCGTATGAAATTTACCTCGGGAGACCTGATAGGCGATATTATATCTGATAAGGCTGTTTGCTTGTACTTTTATGGTTATAACCCTAAACAATAGTTGAATGATTCACATTTATTATGGTATAATATAATAAAGGTGGTGATAATTATGATCCAAAGAGAACTTTATATGAAACAAATCAGACCGTTTATGGGAAAACCATTTATTAAGGTGCTTACAGGTATTCGACGTTGCGGAAAATCAACCATACTGATGATGTTGAAGAATGAAATTCAAAATAGCGGTGTCCCATTGGAAAACATTCTGTATATCAATCTGGAGAACCTCGATTTCTCCGATCTGGATACTGCTGAGAGTTTGCACGACTATGTTAAAAAGCGTATGGTGGGCAAAGACTACTATTATATCCTATTGGATGAAATTCAAGAGGTACAGAACTGGGAGAAAGCTGTAAACTCTCTTATGGTTGGTAAAAATGCTGACTTGTATATCACAGGCTCCAATTCGCGGTTATTGTCCTCCGAGCTTGCAACCTATATTGCAGGACGTTATGTGGAGATCAAAATCAATACACTTTCTTTCAGGGAATATCTGTTTTTTAAGGAAGTACGTACAGGGGAAAAAACAGAAAATCTATCTGAGGAAATCAAAACTTTTATCCGTCTTGGTGGCTTTCCTGCTGTTCATATCGGAGACTATGAAGAGGATGTAGCTTACCGTATTGTAAATGACATCTATTCCTCTGCAATTCTTCGTGATACGGTGCAGCGGCATGCCATACGCAATATTGAAATGCTGGAGCGTGTAGTGAAATTTGTATTTGACAACATTGGCAATACATTTTCAGCAAAAAATGTAGCTGATTATTTTAAGAGTCAGCAGCGTAAGGTGGATTTAAATACTGTCTATAATTATTTAAGTGCATTGGAGAGTGCCTACATTATCAGGAAAATTCCGCGATATGATATTAAGAGGAAAGAGATTTTAAAAACCAATGAAAAATACTATATTGGCGATCAGGCACTTGCTTTTGCAGTTGCAGGCTACAAAGACAGACTGATATCCGGTATTCTGGAAAACATCGTCATGCTGGAGCTCGAACGGCGAGGGTACCGCGTCTATGTGGGAAAACTGGATACTAAAGAGGTAGACTTTATTGCTGAACAAAAAAATGAAAAGGTATATATTCAGGTATCCTACACACCCATGGTTGCACAGGAAGCAATTGACCGTGAGTTTGCTCCGTTACTTGCCATCAAAGACAATTATCCGAAATATGTTGTCACCATGGATGATTTTTGGCGGGACAATGTGGAGGGTATCAAGCACAAGCATCTGGCGGAATTCCTTTTGATGGATGAGTTTTGATGGAAACGGTTCTAGCCAGGGCTTGCTATACTGTTTTTCGTTTAAAAAATGAGTGAAGTATACGGTAAATGCTACAATCGTAAGCGACAGGTTGAATTTATAGATTTGTCCAGGAGGCAGGAATAAGCTAAAAAACAGTTTTCAACTATTCATGGTAAACTGTTGTTGGTTAAAATATTTAAGATATATGGAGGGAATAGAGATGAATAGTTCAAAAATTGCACCTGAGGTACTTATACAAAAACTTAAGTGGCCTGTGGGAAAAGTCAGAGTGGTTCTTGACACCGATACATACAATGAAGTTGATGACCAGTTTGCGCTGGCTTATGCGACCTGTAGGTGGAAAAATCATTGTTTTGTTGAGAGCCCGAAGATTGCCTTTAAAAAGGCGATGTAGTTCACGAACTAAATATGTGTATAATAATATGTAATACGATATGTTGACAATATACAAAATTATATGTATAATCATATGTATAAGGAGGTTAGCTTAGGGGGATAATTATAGAATGCTTGGTAATATCAAGCTATATAATGCTGTATTTTTTAGTTACATAGTGAGGAGGTTGTTTTAAATGACTCGTGTAGTAGATAAGGGAAAATTTATCTCAAGTACAATGTGGGCTAGAAACTTTTCAAAATATTTAAACATGGTAAAGGAAGAAGGTGAATTGTTTATTGTTAAAAATAGTAGGCCAGAAGCAGTAGTTTTGGATGTGGATGAATATAATAGACTTACTAAATTTGCAGAATTAATTGAAGACTTAGAAATTGCACAAATGATAGATGAGCGCGAGGAGTCAGAGGCTAAGTATTCATTAAGTGATGTTATTAAAAAATTAGGATTTGCAAAGGAGGATTTGAGATGAATATACTTTATAAGGAAGTGAGGATAAATG
>CAZANH010000387.1:0-2739 GCA_964486515.1 uncultured Eubacteriales bacterium | reverse complement strand
CCCTCGCGAATGAAAGCAGCTGTTTCTGACCCGATGAAAATGTACACCCTCTCTCTTTTACTTCTCCGTCATACTGCCCCGGCAGCTGGTTTATGAAATCATCAGCATTGACATATCTGCAGGCTTCCTGTACCTCATCATGGGATATTTTGCTATTCAGGCGTATGTTTGAATCTATACTGCCGGAAAACAGGAATACGTCCTGCATTACCACTGCAATATGCCTTCTTAATTTTCTAAGGGATATATCCTTTATATTTATATCATCGAGAAGAATTTCACCCTTTTGTATTTCATAGAATCTGCCTATCAGATTTATTATGGTTGATTTGCCGGAACCTGTAGAACCCACAAAAGCAGCAGTTACGCCGGGATTTATTGTAAAGCTTACATTTTTTAAAACCCAGTTTTTGTCATTATATGCAAACCATACGTTACGAAACTCAATTTTACCGTAAACCGTTTCGGGAATTTTACCTGTATCAAGGTTTTCAATCCCTTCGTTATTGTCAAGAAGTTCAAATATCCTTCCTGCGGAAACCCCGCCCGATAAAATTATATTATACTTGTCCGCAAGTTCGTTTATAGGTTCAAAAAATCTCTTTATATATACAATAAAGGCAAAAAGTACTCCAAGTTCAATCCCATGGTTTGAAATACTGGGAAGGGCGTACCATATGAGTACGGAAATACCAAGGTAGTTGATAAATTCTGCAGAGGGCTTGAAAAACGACATCAGCATTACTTCAAAAATACTGGCCTTCCTGTATTCTTCATTAAGTTTATCAAATTCTCTGTATTTCTCCTTCTGCCTGTTGAAAAGCTGTACTATTTTCATACCTGATATGTTCTCGGCAAGAAAACCGTTGATTGCGGAAATCAGCCTTCTTACACGCTTATAATTGAATATGGCTTTTGTTTTGTACAGCCATACTGTTACAAAGATCAGGGGAATAACACTGAAACTTACAAGTGCAAGCCCAACATTTAATTTAAGCATTACGATGACGATCCCTGCAAGGATGAATATATCCTTGAAAAGAGCAACCAGTACACCTGAAAACAGTTCATTAAGAGTTTCTATATCGTTTGTCAGCCTGGTGAGAATCCTTCCTGACGAGTTTCTGTCAAAAAAAGACAGGGGGAGCTTTTGTATATGCGAAAAAAGTTCAATCCTGAGGTTATACATGATTTTCTGCCCCGTAAAATTAAAAATACAGATCTGTGCATAACCGGATGCGGCACCCATAAGTATGGCTATAATATATAGGATGCTGTAAAATAACAGGGGTGTTTCAGTATTTTCTGCAATAATATAGTCATCTATGATAATTTTTATTATATACGGGCCGGCAAGTTCGGAAAGGTTTATAATCAATGCAAGAAATGCACTTAATGCAACAATGTGTATAAATGGTTTAAAGTATGAAAGGAGCCTGATATATATATTGCTTTTCATATGGCACTGTCTCCTTTAAAAAATATTTCATCTGTTCCTCCACTGCCTTTTCTTTCCAAGAATGGCTTGCTGTTTCTAAGATTTTGTGAGCAGTAAAGTTTGTAATAACGCCCCTTTTTACGCATAAGTTCGTCATGAGTACCGATTTCCGCTATTTTACCTTTATGCATAACGGCAATTTCATCTGAAAATCTCATTGAGGAAATCCTGTGGGCTATTATTATGCCTGTTCTGCCGTTTAAAACCTCTTTAAGGTTCATGAGAATTTCTTCCTCCGTTTTTGTATCTACTGCCGAAAGGCTGTCATCAAATATAAGTATTGAAGGGTCTTTTATTATTGCACGTGCTATTGAAATCCTCTGCTTCTGGCCGCCCGAAAGAGATGTGCCTCTTTCACCTACCAGCGTATCAAAACCATTGGGGAAATCGATTATATTATCGTATACGCCTGACAATCTTGAAGCCTGTTCAACATCTTCTTCGCTGAAATTATTGGTAAAGAATGTAATATTATCGGTTATTGATGCTGAAAAAAGGAAATTATCCTGAGGTACATAACCTATATTCTCTCGCAGTGTTGAAAGCGGTATATCGCAAATATCCATATCATCTATGGATATTTGTCCCCTGCCAACCCTGTAAACCCTGAGCAGAAGATTAACCAGGGTTGTCTTGCCGCTTCCGGTATTGCCTGTAATTGCTAGTGTTTTGCCTGGTTTTATATTTAAATTTATATTTTTTAAAACAGGAGTTTTGCTGCCGGGATATGTAAAGTTAAGATTCCTGATGCTGATACTTCCTTTCAGATTTCTTACATGTTTTTTTGTATCGGATGTATCAATTATGTCGGATGATATTTTAAAAATATCATCAAGCCTTTTTATGGAGGCAAATGCCTGCTGCCATATCTCAGTCAGTTTTCCTATCCTCATTACAGGTGCGTGAAGCATTGTAAGATAAGTATTAAAGGCTACAAAATCGCCAAGTGATATTGCACCGGTTTTAATAAGAAAACTTCCATACAATATTGTAACGGTAAGGCTCAAACCGAAACATACTTGTACAAGTGGCATCAGCAGGCCGGCATATTTTACGTATTCCATTTGAACATTAAGCCTGTGCTCACTTGCCTTTTTAATGTTTTCCGTTTCCTGGGTTTCCTGTACATATCCTTTTACAACTCTGATACCGGATATATTTTCCTCTACTTTGTCTGAAATATCGGCAAAAGCTTCCTGGACCTTTGTAAACCTGCTTCGAACTCCGGACCTCATGCGGAT
>CAZANH010000386.1:0-2453 GCA_964486515.1 uncultured Eubacteriales bacterium | reverse complement strand
TATTACTTTTAAAAATGTATGAAATAATCAAGCAAAAAAAAGTATCTAAACTAGGAGGTTTTATTTATGAATATTATTTATATGCATACTCATGACACGGGAAGATATATAGAGCCATACGGATATGCTGTCCCCACGCCAAACCTCATGAAGTTTGCAAAAGAGGGAACACTATTTAGAAATGCATACTGTACAGGACCTACTTGTTCGCCAAGCAGATCAGGATTATTGACTGGGATGGCTCCACATACTAATGGAATGATAGGTCTTGCACATTTAGGTTTTCAATTAAACGATTATAATAACCATATTGTGCACCTACTAAATAATATAGGCTATGAAACTGTACTGGCAGGCGAACAACATTTAGCTTTTATGGATAACATTCCGAAGCTGGGCTACAAGAAAATATTAGAGAATAAGAATTCGCATGATTCACAGAAGAGTTGGGAAAGAGATGAAGGAGTTGCCTTGAGTGCGGCTGAATATATACGGCAAAAAAAAGATGGATCATTTTTTCTGTCATTTGGAATGTTTAATACACACAGACCTTTTCCTGCTAATAATGGTGAGTTAAATGTCGAGTACGTTACACCACCTTTCCCGATAGCTGATACCAAGCAAAACAGACTGGACTTCTCCGAATACATAATGTCTGCGAGGCTAATGGACAAAGCAGCTGGAATTGTTCTTGATGCAGTAAAGGAATCAGGTCATGATGATGATACCATGATTATTTTTACTACAGATCATGGGATTGATTTTCCCAGGATGAAATGTAATTTGTATGACACTGGTATAGGGGTATCGCTTATAATCAAATATCCAGGCTGTAAAAGTAATGGAACAGCTATTGATGCGTTAGTATCTCAGATTGATATTTTTCCTACAATATGTGAATTGTTAGGAGTAGAAAAACCGGACAGACTTCAAGGCAAATCTCTTGTTCCTTTGCTTGAAGAAAGTTGTGACAAGATAAATGACCAAATTTATTCTGAAGTGACATATCATAGTTCATATGAGCCAATGAGATGTATAAGAACCGAAAGGTACAAGCTTATCAAATACTTTGATGACTATGAAGGCATAGTTGCACCAAACATTGGTGATGGGTATAGCAAGGACTTCATGGCAGAGCATGGGTGGATGGAACAAAAAAAAGAGATGGTTCAATTGTTTGACTTATACCTTGACCCGGTGGAAAGAGTGAATTTAGTGGATGACAATAGGTATGCGGAAGTTTTGAAAGATTTATCTGCACGTCTGCAAGAGTGGATGAAGGATACTAATGATCCTTTGCTTTATGGAGAGGTGCCTTTGCCTGAAGGAGCAATGGTCAATAAAAAAACAAGCTTCAGCTCAGTTGTCATGATACAGAATTTGAATAAGACTAAGGCATGAATGAGGTTCATATCTATGTGGTTTAAAAATTGTATGCATAGTTAATTGTGATTAGAAATATATTCAAGCTAAGAAACAACAATTATTGAAGTGATGATAGAAATTGAGTAAAACTCCAAGGAGGTATTATGGTGAAGAAATTAAAAGTTGGTCTTGTAAGTGCGGTACAACCAAGTTTTTGGGGAAGCAGCGAAAAACAATATGAAAAGTATTATACTAAAAAGATAGTTGCACTCTCACAAAAACTTGGATTTGACCTGTATGTTATCAAAGAATCCTTGGTGGACATACAAGATGCTGAAAGGGCAAAAAAGGAAGTGATAGATCAGGGGATTGATTTTTTATTGATTCAGCTTACTACTTTTGCAGGCGGTGACTTAATTGAGCCTTTAGCAGAAACCGGTACTAAAATCGGTTTATGGGCTGTTCCTGAAATTACAGACACAGGTGCAATTCCTTTGAATTCTTTTTGTGGAATTAATATGTACTCGAGTATTATATCTCAGTATATGAGTAAAGGCATCAAGACAAAATGGTTTTATGGAGATGTAGAGGATGAGTTGTTTATTGATCGTTTTACAGTTACTATTAAAGCAATGAACGCCGTCAAGAATTTGAATGGCTCAAGGGTTGCTCTTGTGGGGGGGATTGCTCCCGGATTTAATAATTTATATTTTGATGAACGAAAGACAAAAAATAAATTGGGTGTAAAGGTTGATCAGTTGCATGAGTTTGGGGATATCAAAAACCGGGCATTATCATATAAGGAAGCAGATATTAGACCAATTGTTGCGGAAATATCAGAAGAAGCCTGTTGCGTGACACCGGACGCACGAAAAAGTCTTGATGCGACAGCTAGGGTTTATAAAGCATTTGAAGACATGATACTTGAAAACGGTTATCGTGCCCTGGCAATCGGATGCTGGCCTAAATACAGAAAAGAATTGGGAATAGTCGTATGCAGTGTAATTGGCAGGCTGCTTGAAAAGGGTTATATCGCAGCTTGCGAGGGAGATATTGATAGTGCTGTAAGTATGATGGTTTTAAAGGAT
>CAZANH010000385.1:0-1641 GCA_964486515.1 uncultured Eubacteriales bacterium | reverse complement strand
TGGAATCACTTGTCAGGGAAGGGGTAAATAATCTTAGTATTAAAACTGCCTTGAATGTGATACTACAGTTGATTCAAAATAAGGAACAATTGGTATTTGGTGTGGACAGCAGGCTTGATGAAATATTAAAATACATACATGAGAATTTTCAATTGAAATTGAGCAATAAAACACTTGCTAATCTTTTAAATATTGATCAAAGATATTTTATACGTTTGTTCAAGAAAAGTTACGGACGCACTCCACAGGAGTATGTTTCCTGCTATAAGGCATTTAGGGCTGCAAATCTTTTAATGAAAGGTTTTAAGGTAAATAAAGTTGCTGAAATAATTGGATTTGATGATCCAAAGGCTTTTTCAAGATTTTTTAAACTTCACAAGGGAATATCTCCATCAAAATACAAAAATAGTTACTATCTGCAACCTTAAAGTTAATATCAGATGTTCACATTAATATTTATATTATCTATAATGATTGTACTGTGGTTTATTTAAGTTTTTGTGCACCTGTACGCTGAAGCTGTATGACATAATTTTGCAGCGGCTGTTATTAAAAAACAAGGATGTTATTTGATAAAAATATTGTAGGGGGAATTGTTAACGTATGGAAGTATCAGGTAAGCGTATATCGGATAAAGATATATTGATTTTAAGAGAACTTGGCAGTCAAAAAGCTAAGATTGCCGCTAATCCTATTCAGGGGGAGAATATCGAACTGTGGAGGCAGGTAAATGATATTAATATGGCTAAACCTCCGATTTACATAAATGAAATCCCATGGCATGAAATGAATGTTGACGGAGAATTAAACCTTTTAACAGAACATTCTTTTTGCAGGGAAATTGAAAATAATCTTAGGCGTGAATTATATTGCTGGAAACATATGCCGGGTAATATGGTGATATCTCCGATTATGGAATGTCCATTGGTTGTTTATGATTCCGGTTTTGGAATTGAAGAGGATGTGGATATTGTAAAAACCGATGAGGCAAGTGATGTAGTATCACGACATTTTAATATTCAGATAAAAAATGAAAATGACATAGAGAAAATAAAATACCCGGTAATATCTCTGGACCTGGAACAAACCGAAGAACGTTTTTATGCAATGAAAGAAATATTTGACGGGATTATGGAAGTAAAAATAGAAGGAATTAAGGGCTTTTGGTTTACACCCTGGGATTATTTGATTCGTTGGACAGGCGTTACGGAGGCTTATTTGGATCTTATCGACCGGCCCGAATATATTGAAAAACTTGTTAAAAGATATGTGGATGTTTCCATATCAAGACTTGATCAGTATGAAAAACTTGGAGTATGGGCATCAAATAGTGATAATACCCGTGTTGGGTCAGGTGGCTATGGTTATTGTAGTGATTTGGAACCAGCAGAATACTATCGGGTAAATGCACCATTAAAACAACTCTGGGGCTGCGGCAACGCTCAGGCATTTTCGGATGTTTCTCCGGAAATGCACTGGGAATTTTCACTAAAACATGAATTGAGGTGGATCAAAAGGTTTGGGTTATCATATTATGGCTGCTGTGAACCGCTTCATAATAAATTTGAAATTCTTGAAAGGATACCAAATCTACGTAAAATATCTATGAGCCCCTGGGCTAAAATAGAAAAAGCAAGGGAT
>CAZANH010000384.1:0-1872 GCA_964486515.1 uncultured Eubacteriales bacterium | reverse complement strand
CCTCTTATTTTCGGTAAGATCGTGATCACCAAGGGCTTGAATGAATGCATCAAGACGGTTTTGTGAAAGATAATCACCTATATATGCAATACGTTTGTATTTATTTAAATATACAACTTAAAACAAGGCAGTCAAAAAAAATACATTTTTTTGAAAAAAAGCCTGTAAAATTTTTATTTTTCATATTCCTTTCCCTTTAACTGGTCAAGGCTTATGTATCTTTTTATAAGCGCCGTATCAAAATATTTGTACAGTAGGATAGTGTGCTTTTTTGTTTACTCTGAATTCACCCAATTCATCTCTCTGCTTAAGAGGGAGGAGCCGGGGAATTTTCCATATGATAAATAAATTTTTATTTATCATTTCATCCTATATATTCCCCTGAACCAGCCTTGACGCAATATCAACCCATTCCCACAACCTTTGAGGCTCATATCTTACGGTACTGATATCCTTTATTATAATTTCAACGTTACATCCTTTTAATTCTTCAAGTTTGTTTTTTAATTCAATTTCTGCAGCTTCAGCATCCCAGGTATCTAACGCTAGTATTACCGGATTAGGCTTCAAAGATATTACATAATCCCTTTGAATTCTTTCAGCAGCCTTTTTAGGGTCAGCCCATGGGCTTATAGATATTTTCCTTAAATTCTTAATTTTTTTTAGTATATGAATTTTATTATGCAAAGGCTCACAACAGCCATAATAGCATAAGCCAAATTTTTCTAACCATTTCGCCTCATAATTTAAACCGAATTCCTCATGCATTGACGGTGAAACTTCACTAAATATTTGCGGAGTAGCATTACCCCAGATATCATATGTCCTTACATTCCTGTTTTTTTGTTCAGTATTTGGCAACTCACTTGTGTAGCCATAGGCTCCTGATCCAACCCTGCTGTTATTGCAATTCGATGATATCAAACCCTGTTCCTCATATTGATACAAGGCTTTTAGATAAGCATTTGTTAATGTGTCAATCAGTTTATGCATCAATTCAGGTTTAAGAATAAGATTTGTAAGTGTCTCTTCTACTCCCATAAATGTTATAATATCATCCCATGGAGCAAACCAGAAACCTCGTACACCTTCAGTTTCTACATTAATTATACCTTCAAACAGGTATTTATATACTTGCAGGAATTCTTCAGATTCTTTTTCCAAAAACCTGACTTCAGGAACTCTTATCCGGTTAACATCTTCTTCATCCTTTATCTGGGATTCAAAATGTCTTGAGATAATCTCATTTTCAGGATCAGTACTCCTTACTTCACCTTCCTCTTCAAAACCTATCCCGGTATTTTCTATAATTTTTGGTGAATAAATACATGATTCTACCACCATATCTGCCCTCATATGCTCCCATAAGTAAATGTTTTTTCTAAGATATGCCTCAATTCTTCTGCAAAATTCCGTAGATGTTGTTAAGTTAAGTTCATTATCTACATTCATCTCATGCCAGGGCACCTCATTGTGCCAAACAAGCGGTCTTGTCTCTATCAAGTCATTGAGGTCCCGCCAAAGTTTAGCTTTTTCCTTTTGAATAGGTAAACTTGCAATCTCCGCATATCTACTGCCGAGCATTCGAAGTATCTCTACATCTTTATTATTAAAACTTACCGGAGTATAAGTATGCGCAGAGTGCACAGACCAAACCCTTCCCGGTACATCACTATGAAATATCGACATTTATTTCTCACCCCACAATTTCTGTTATTTACCAAAGATTTATTTAAAGCATGCTTATGACAACCTCATAGGTACCGGTAAATCTTCTGACAGTATCAGGTTCCCAAGTATTTGTATTTTATGCAAGCATTGCAGGATTGGGTTTTAATGATATTACATAATCGTTTTGGATTTCTTTAGCGG
>CAZANH010000383.1:0-2332 GCA_964486515.1 uncultured Eubacteriales bacterium | reverse complement strand
TATTGTTTAACTGGAACAGTACTGCCACTGTTATAAACAAAAACGCTACAATTACAAGTAATAAAATCTTAAAAAACCTTAAAACAAACATTTATGTATCCCCTTAAATCCAGAGCTTTTTTGAACCTGACTTAATTATACAGTATATTAGCTTTTTTTCAAGGTGTCAAGGGGACGGGGTTGGTGACAACTTTTACCTGCCCCCTTGTTTGGTTAAGGTGGTGTAAATATTTGATTGTCAAGTCTAATATAACACTTATACATATTGATATAGATGAAGGGTAAATAATCCTTAAATAATTGCCTTAATAGCTTCCTAGTTTTTTTACCAATTCTATAATTTGTTTGAAATTTTCAAGACTTACGTTGTTCGGTATTGAATGGTCGGAGGCAAAAATATATCCGCCGGATTCCATCATAACTGGCAGTACTTTTTTTATTTCGGCTTTAATAGCTTCATCGTCATCCCATAATACTGCATTGATACCTCCATGAAATACAAGACTGCTTCCGTATTTTTCTTTTAAATTCACAGGGTTCATTCCTGCCTTTACTTCAAGGGGATTTAACGCATCTATCCCAATTTCTATAAGTTCCGGTATAAAAGGATTGATGTCACCACAGGAATGGTAATGTACTTTTATTCCTTTGGCATGTGCCCAGTCTACAGCTCTTTTTTGTACAGGTTTAAGAAGTTTCCTGTACAAATTTACCGAAAAAAACTGGTTGTGCTTGTATCCCAGGTCATCCGGCCAAGTAACACTGTCAAACTTGTAGCCTGCATTCCACACCATATCCAGAAGTTCCATGTTGACATCAAGATAGTGGTTAAACATGTCATAACACCACTCAGGATTTTCAATCAACGCAATGAGGAATCTTTCCGTTCCCACCGTCCATGAATGTGTAACATCAAAGCCGAACCAAAACCCCGCTTGTATCCAGTATCCCTCTTCACGCCATTTTCTGTAGTTTTTTTTCAAGTAATCCCAATCAATCCTGTCATTTGAAGCAACCATACGTTTTTTTGCTTCAAACCATTTTTCAGGAGTTGTTATTGTAAAGTCAATAAACTCCGGCGTGGAATCTTCCTCTTTCCAATTCCTGAGAGTTGCACCCCAATTTGTTGTATATATTCTATATCTATCGGTTTCCTCTATAATCCTTTCTTCATACTGCGGTGTTATATCCACACCTATATTGGCTATCCTGTCAAGGTCAAAATAGTCGATATAACTCATCCCTTCCGGCATACCTTCCCGGTGCCAGCGCCTCACAGTTCCTTCCCAGGGATAATCGGCAACGGGAACCCTGTCGGCTTCCTTATGCTGAAATATTCTTGTAAACCTCTCGTGCGTTGTCATTTTTTTCATATACATGGCCTCCTGTAATCACAACAATATATGGACTTAAGTTTCTTTATGCTTCTCCATAAACAACATTTTAGTACATATGGCCTTAAAAGTATTTATACAGATTTCTGTCTGTGTGGTACAATTTTATGTTTTTTTGAAATGTGTTATAATGTTCTTAATGAAAGGGGCTTAACAATGAGCGTTGTAATCAATAATCAGAATTGTGCCTATTACAGTTATATAGTACCATATATAAGATACTGCGCAGAGAACAGGTACCAATCACCTTGGGTAATGAAGCAAAGAATAATAAGCGACTATGAGTTTATATTCATTACAAAGGGAAAAGGACAGTTTAAAATAGAAGGCAGGATATACAATGCAAAAGCAAATGATCTTTTACTGATTAAACCCAATGTTGTAAACAGTGGTAATTCGGTGATTCTACCGTTTAATTTTTTATGCATACATTTTGACCTGTTTGTTTCTTTAACAAATAACGCTGTTATAGATATGACAAATAATAATTTATGTGAATCAATTCCATCAGAACCGATAAAATATAACAGTGCGATACTTGATTTTCCAGAATACACAAGTGTAAGTGATTCAGGTTATGTACATCAGCTTTTAAAAAGGATAATTCATGAAAGCAACGTTAAGATACCAGGATACAACACCATTATAAAATCACTTTTCATAGATATGATTTTCAACCTGTTCAGACAGCAAAGCGGATTCCGGCTAATCAATAATTTCACATCTGAAATAAATGCAATCATTGATTATATTAAAGATAACTATATGAATAAAATCAGACTCAGGGATATTGCAGACCATATACACCTTCAGCCTGCATATATAAGCAGCCTTTTCAAGAAACAAACAGGTTATACCTTAACCGAATTTATAAAAAGGCAAAGGGTTATCTCAGCCAAACGCCTTCTGTTGGAAACCGACAGGAAAATACAGGATAT
>CAZANH010000382.1:0-1573 GCA_964486515.1 uncultured Eubacteriales bacterium | reverse complement strand
TTCCAAGAATAGGCAATAAAATAGGGGTAATCAATATAACCGCTGCTGTTGTATTGATAAAAGTGCCTATAATAAGAAGAAATATATTAATAATAAACATTATGATATATGGATTTTCTGTCAAAACTAATACCCCTTGCGCAAGTTTCTGGGGTATCATTTCTCTTACTAAAAACCAGCCAAACAGATTAGCAAATGCAATAAGAAACATGATAACTGAAGATTGTATTGCTGAGGTAAAGATAATTTGAGGAATATCTTTTATTTTAAGTTCTCTGTAAATTATTAATCCTACTAAAATACCATAAATTACTGCTACTGCAGCAGCCTCTGTGGGGGTAAAAATACCCCCGTAAATCCCTCCCAAAATAATAACTGGCATTAATAATGCAAAAATGCTTTGCTTGAAAGCAAGAAAACCCTCAACAAAAGTTGCTTTCTTAGTACCTGTGTATCCATTTTTTTTTGATATTATATAAGCAATCATCATCATAACTAACCCCATCAAGATGCCTGGCCCGAAACCAGCGAGAAACAACCTACCTATCGAAACATGTGCTAAAACAGCATAAAGTATCATGGGAATACTAGGGGGGATAATAACACCAACAGTACCAGCTGCAGCCACTGTTGCAGAAGAAAAATCATTATCATACCCTTTTTTATTCATCTCTGGGACCATAATTGTTCCTATAGCTGCAGTTGTTGCTGGAGAAGACCCTGAAATAGCTGCAAAAAACATCGATGCAAAAATTGCCACGTGAGCAAGTCCACCGCTTATAGTACCAACTAAAGCACTCGCAAAATTTACTAATCTTTTGGAAATTCCTCCACTAGACATAACATTTCCAGCTAAAACGAAGAAAGGAATTGCCATAAGGGGAAAACTATCAACTGCTTTAAACATTACCTGTGGGGCTATAACAAGATCGACAGTAGTATAATTTTGTATGGATAACAATACAGCAATTCCTAATGCAATAGCAATTGGGAATCCCCATATAAGAAATAAAGCTAATAAACCAAACAAAAATAGTGATGGCAACTTATTTACCTCCCAATATTGTTTTTTTCATATACAAATCTAATTTCTATTGTTGAAATAAAAAAATATAATTTTACTTTTTTGGATTTAGCAATGTTTGCTTTTGATTTTCAATTTTTTCTAATAGGGCAGCAATGTAACTTAATACCATCATAAATGTTCCTATTGGCATAGCCAAATAAGCATAGACCATTGGCATCTGAAGTGCTGGCGATGTTTGTTTTATAACCAAAGAAGAAATCCTTAGTCCATAGAATGTAAGTACAGATAAGAATATAATAATTAGGACATAACTCGAAATAGTTAACATATTAGCATATTTTGTATAATTTATTGTTAGTCTATCTATTAAAAAACTAACATTCGTATGGGCATTGTTCTTAGCTGCAACGCTTGCTCCAAGAAAAGTTGCATATACAAAGGAAAACCTTGCGGCTTCCTCTGCCCAAGGTATTGCTCTAACAAGAACATACCTATAAATAATCTGAATAAAAATCAGTATAACCATTAATAAAAAAGATATTATTA
>CAZANH010000381.1:0-2277 GCA_964486515.1 uncultured Eubacteriales bacterium | reverse complement strand
TGAATCAATACGCATTACTCCTTATATCAAATTATGATATAACTATAACACAATTCTTAAATAAATACAAGTATAATGAACAATACAATATGGATGCAGGGAAATGCCGACTGTGCAAGGCGATCTTATTGCCTTTGATTGTGCCGTATACCTTTTTCAATCTATAAACCTCATTCCGCTCCAGCATGCCGACAAAAATCCTGGCAAAATCAGTATGCCTCCAGTACTGTTCAAAACATCATTTTGTCAGCGTATCAGCCAACCATAATCTTGCCTGCAATCCACAATGTAATCCACGAAAACGGTATCTTCCGAAACTTCATAAATAATCAGATAGCGCTTTGCCGATAGCCTTTTTCGGTAATGATTCTTCGAAAACTGATTTTCATATGTAGAAAACCTTTGCGGGTTTTCACTTAACGATTCGATATCTCCCAGGATTTCATCTATGGCTTTCAGAGCCGCATTTTTGCTTACTCTTGCTAAAAAATCCATATGGCTATCCAGCATGACAAGAGCTGCATCTGAAATGACAATATCGTATTTCTTCTTCAGCATTTATTTATCCACTCCTGCACTTTCGATTGTTTTCATCAGCGTTTCTCTAACTTCACTCAAAGAATGACCTTTGGCGCCGTTTTGACGGGCTGAGCGAATATTGAATAAATCTTCAGCCAGCTTTAGTTCCTTTGCTCTACGTTCAAAAGCAGTGATGTCTATCACTACTAGATCACCTTCGCCATTTTTAGTAAGATAGACAGGTTCTCCGCTTTCCTTACAGAGTTTGGCTATCTCATTATAATTGCTTCTTATTGTTGCAGATGCTTTGATATACATAAATATTACCTCCATTTATAGTCATATTATAACCGAATTAAGACATAACTGCAAGTTTTATTAATTTTTCACTCCATAACATATATTTAAAATTTATTTTACCAAACGAAATCGATTTTTATCAGGCAATAGGAAATTTATCAGAATGGCTTGAACGCTATTATGGAGAAAAAGTAATTCTTCTAATAGATGAATATGATACACCCATAAACGATGGATATACCTATGGTTATTCTGAAGATGTGATACTTTTTATGAAAAATATGTTCTCTTTTATTCAAATTATCTTGATAAATTGATTTGCATAATGTATAATGTTAATGTATACATTACAAATTCATAGATTGGAGAAATTATATATGAAGAGAACACAAATTTATCTTATGGAAAATCAAAAGGAAGAACTTGATAAACTTGCTAAAAAAAAAGGTAAAGCACTTGCTGAAATGATAAGAGAAGCTGTTGACCTGTATATTATTGAAAATAAGACGAAAGTAGAAGACAAAATTCTTGAGGCGAGTGGATTGTGGAAGGACAGAGATGATATTGATTCCATTGAATATATAGATAAATTAAGGCGTGATCTTGACATGCGTCTGGAGGATATGTTGAAATGAAATTAATTTTATTTGATACAAATATTCTCATTGACTATTTAAAAGGTAAACAGGAAGCAAAGCTTATATTAAAGCAATGTATTGATTTTAAAATACAGGTATCATGTTCTGTTATAACAAGAATCGAATTGTTAAGCGGGATGCGTTCCGGGGAAGAGAGACAATTAGAAAGCTTTCTTTCGGGTTTTGAAAAAATAGATGTAACAGATAAGATAGCTAAATTTGCAGGGGTATTTATGAATATATATAGAAAAAGTCATGGTATAAATATAGCTGATGCAATAATTGCCGCATCAGCAAAATCTATCAATGCAAAACTTTATACCCTAAATAAAAAACACTATCCTATGGTTGACATTGATGTTATAAAACCTTATTAGTACCTTAAGCCTTAAAACATCAAGCAGGTCCTTTTTATTAAGGTTCGAAAACCGCTCTTTCCAATTGGGGTCGGGGTATTTATACCCTTCCAATACTGGCTTCTTCAATGGTGAGCTGACAATTCCACCCCAGTCACCCGAACTTTTAGCCATTTCTCCCCTGTTCCATATCACTCCATCCATATATTGTTCGGCATTTGAACCTTTTGTAATAAACTTATAATAGTGATTAAAATATACATATTTAAGATTGTCCCCTATATAATCGAAAATATCTTCAGGTTTTATACCGTAATATAATGCAAGTTTCTCCTTTATTATTGCAGTCAGAAATTTTCATTATATCATAATGCGATATGCAAGGGGTGTCAAGGGGACGGGGGGGGTGGTCACACCCCCGGGGTTGTGAAACCCCCCCCCCCTTCCCCCCCCCTTTTTTTTTT
>CAZANH010000380.1:0-1506 GCA_964486515.1 uncultured Eubacteriales bacterium | reverse complement strand
TATGTAGGGTGGCTGAACAGGTTTCTTCAATTCTACAATGGCGGAGCGGAAGATATTTCAGGGATGCCTTAATTGGCAAGCCTGTACATGATCGAAAAGACGAGTTATGTGAAGCAATTGATAACTATCTCGATCTCAGTAATAAACAAATATATTTGAGAAAAAAAGAGGATTTTGGAAGACAGGAAATGATTATACAATATACCTTTCCTTGAAGGTTAAGGCTGACAACTCTTACACGGTCTTCTCACCAATGATCCGTTCTCCGACCTTTATGGTCTCTCGAAAGGTATCAAGCATCTCCTGCCAGGCATGGGGATTCGGGACAGAGGGGGTGAATTCAGTGAGAAGATCAATGCATTGCTTGAGGATGTTAACCAATTCCTCGTTGGTCTCTTCGAGCATGGTGATATAAGTGAATATCTTTTGCTCTACATCAGTGCTCAGGGATTTCCTCCAAAAACCCCCTCCCTCTATGAAAAGCAGGGTCTTTTTCTTTCTACTTCATGCTGTTCCCTCCTTTATAGATTAAAGCAGTAATCCTAACAGCAACTTCACTCTATTGAATCGTTTATCTGTTGTCAAGGAACCTTTTCCCGATATTTTACCTGATTAACTCCCTATTTCTCGTCTCATTTTCTTCAATGATGATTGGGTCTTATGCTGACAGGATGCCCGGAGTGGGATACTGCCGGGCAGGAGACCGGGCACGAGTGTGGCATGATGTGAGTAAATTTGGGATTAATGCCCGGGCACTTGGTAGGGTGCCCCATTAACACACTTTCTTTATTTACCCTCAAATTATTTGTCAGCGAACATTTTTTCTCGTTAATTTTATGCCTTAATACTCTTGAACATGTTTCATCTAGGAGTAAATTTTGCCCGGTTTGGAAATTTCTACCTTTTCTTTTTCTTTTATCCAAAAAAATAATTTAAACTGATTGGAATTGATATTTTGAGATGATTTTAAGGAATGGAGAAGGACTTGAGTTAATCGATTAAAACTCTACCGTGTGTACCATATGTGTACCCTTTTCTAACAACCATATGTTTAACTAATTGATATTATGCACATTATGCACAACAAACACGGAATAAAAAATAAATCAGGCAGCCAAAATGTGTAATGATTTTAATATGTTAGATAGATAATTTTTTACAAATCGCCAAAAATGGGGTTCAGGGTGTCGCGAATTCACATCCTCCTCTGTTATTTATGTTATGTGTTTGCCTTTAGGTTATTGAAT
The DNA here is from genome assembly GCA_964486515.1 of uncultured Eubacteriales bacterium. Classification (GTDB taxonomy): domain Bacteria; phylum Bacillota; class Clostridia; order Acetivibrionales; family CAZANH01; genus CAZANH01. Next base: position 259 of record CAZANH010000380.1, on the reverse strand, counting down.
TGTGCCTAAAATTGTGCCTATTTTGAATAATAAACGGTGACTTTTAATGATGTTGCGTGACATCTGGCCTGGAAGGTATCGTGGCGGAAAAGCTAATTATTTCATAATCATAGATAATCTTTTATCATTATTTATCATTGGTTGTCATTGTCTTTTCCACGGTTCAAATCCAGTCGTCCCGACCATGTACTATTCTATTCTATTCAATAATTAAAGGGAGTTAAAAAGAACACTCATTCCCTTTTCTTCTTGTGAGGGA
>CAZANH010000379.1:0-4810 GCA_964486515.1 uncultured Eubacteriales bacterium | reverse complement strand
AGTACCTTGGATATTTTACGCAACAAAGGTTTCCTTGCTGCAACCACATATATCCAGTTTTCAAGGAACTGTGTAACTATATGTATATTATACCAGAACGAATATTCTGTGTCAATATATTTTGTAGAAAATATTTTGTAGAAAAATTAGAAAAAATGAAAAAGAATTACTGGAGGTAAAGTTTCGTACCGAAACCCGGCTTTCATCTCCGTAAGGTACTAATAAATTAGGAAGGATTCCCACCGGTTTTTCCTAAAAATTACCTAAACTCAATATGAAGCTCCTTACCTAAACCCTGTGCAACCTTTTTCAAAAAATCCAATGATGGATTATAATTACCACTCTCAAGCCTACTGATATTGCTTTGTTTTATACCTATCCTTTCTGCAAGTTCCTTCTGGGTAAGATTAAGTTCGCTTCGAGCCTTGAGAATCTGTCTAATAATCTCATATTCAGGATCTAATGCTTTATACTCTTTATAAAATTCAGGATCCTCAAACTGCTTCTTAAGGTATCTATCAAAATTAGTCATTACATTTTCTCCTTTCATAATCACTCTTATATTTTTGTGCCTTTTCAAGTTCCGAACTTGGGGGTTTTCGAGTTTTCTTGATAAACCCATTTGTAAGAATTATTTTCTTCCCTATATAGAAAAAGTAAAATATACGTGCAATATTACTCGCAAATTTTATTCTCAACTCAAAGATCCCATCTTTTAAATGTTTTGAATAAGGTTCTTTAACATTTATTCCGAATTCCTTTAATATTACTATCTCCTTGGCAGCTTTAGCACGCATCTTTATCTCCAGGGAATCTAAAAAATCCTCTACAGGTTTGTGACCGTTTTCAGTTTCATAAAACTCAATTATCCAACTCATTAATACAACCGTTCTTTGTAAGTATTCTCTTTAACAATATTGATTATACCATATATGATATGTCTCTGCAAATACCTTTTATGAATTAATAAACTGCTTTATTAATACCTTAATATAAATTGCTTTAGCTGGGTTTTACATCGAAAATTATGTATAAAACAATTATTTTTTCCAGCAAACCCTACTTTATGTCCCCTGAACATAATAGACATTTGTAGTATTGTATTACCATAATTCCTACATTCCGATTATTAGCCAAACGTGAAGTTCTGTGCCTTTACCCAGCATATAAATATTTCGAAGTTGGTTTATATTACACAATTTACTCATTCTTATATGAATATCGTTTATTTTCTATAATTCCCAGTGATTTTCCACAATTTATAATACGCTTTACTCTCCAATTTAATGTAGATTGTGTCATATTAATTTTAATTAGATTAGCTACAGCTGTTACAATATTACCATTCTTCTTTGCCGCGTCCCAAACATATTTATATTCATCAGAGCTAATGTACTCGGTTATAACAATTGCTCTAAATTCTTCAATTTTTGATATACTACTAATTCTTTCAAGCAAACCACAATTTTTCAAATCAATAAAAGCTTTATGTATTTCTCCCTTAAAACTTGTTTGTCCATTTTTATACAATATAAAACATTCTTCAAAAACTTCCACGATGTCGAAGGCAATAAAATATTCTTATTCGGACTTCTGCCTCTTTTACCATAGGTTACATTTAATAAATTACCTAAAACCTCTGTTATATCTATATTTGAATTATTATTTAACTTAATACTTGATAATTTGTCCCGCTCAATTATTTTAGTAACTTCAAGCCATGCAATCAAAACATTTACATACATATTCCATGTTGAGTTTGCAGCTTCAACATAAGGCAAATTTACTTTCAAGGTATTTATTAAATCTTCGAAAGAAACTGTTTTAGCACTTAATGTTTTTACAATATCGGATACAATTTCATTGTTTAGTAATTGTCTTCGAATATGAGCTCCTAGATGACCCTGTGTAAAAATATCTTTTATATTTTTCGGTACAATCCAATATTCATCTTCCTTTTTAAGCAAACCAAGATTACGGCATTCTTTTATATAATTAGCCAGAGAATTTTGAGAGGTTTTTAGGCTTCTCGATAATTGCTCAATTGTAAATTTATTCTTGTTTACTATTTTTATAAAGAAATTTATTATAGAATTAGGATGTTGCCTATAAATATGCTGATGTCTAAATTCAGGTAGTTTTTGGTAAACTAAATATTCTTTAAATACATCATTATATGTATCATAAGTAGTTCCGGTTAGTCTGAGTATTCTTACTTGAGTAAATTTGTCAAGCATTTTAGGCAAGAGGGCATCATCATCAAAACTTATCTGAAGTTGATGAAAATCTGCTGGCAATTTGCTGCATATTTTAGTTAAGTATTCTTTTTCCAACTCTTCTAATCCTTCAAGTTCTTCTTCGAATAGGTCATCTAACATAAGCCCAGTATCTATTAATTGTTTCTGAGATATGTTATTATTAGTTGTTAGCTTAATAATATGGAACATTGTGCGTTTCAAAAGCCATGGGAACCCTTGGGCGAACTCCAAAACATACATTAATACATCTCGAGTTATTTTTTTTGATGCATTTTCATTGATTTTGTCCAATAATTCTTTTGCTTCATCTTTTGCAAAATCCTTTAATCCGTAATTCTTAGAAATGGAATTAAGTTGATTTAATGAAATCATCGAATCATCATATGTTGTCAACTGATCATTTTTTCTCGCTAAACAGAAAAATATGCTTCCATTAATATTACTTAAAATTTTAGCTATTGTTTCATATGCTGAAAATATATCTAGTTGAGAAAAAGTCGATTCGAATTGGTCAACCATAAAAATACAAATGTTTCCTTGCTGAGCTAACATTTTCAATTGACTTTCCACTTCTGAAAAGTCTTGTGGTAATGTTTTTGAACCTGTAAATCTGCCAATAACTGAAAAAACATCAATAGTTGACTTAATATCTCTAGCGTCATGTAGTTCAACTACAAATCCTTTATCAATCAATTCCTTCGACAACAATGCTAAAGTAGAACTTTTGCCTACACCTGATCTGCTTTTTATTTGTATTACTCTTGACTCAACTTGATTTATATCAATAAACTTTACAATTTGAGATATTAGTTCTTTTCGTCCAACAAAAAATTGTGGAGCGGCAGGAAGCCGGTAATCCGTCCAGTCTTTACCGATAATTAATCCTTGTTGAATTTCACGGTAATCTTTTTTTGTCTTACTTTCACTTAATAGACATATTGGTTTTAGTGCACGTAATTCCTTAATATTTTGCTGATATTCTGTTAGCACTATTCTATCATTAATCAAATTTAAGTCATTGTCATAAACTAAAAAGTATGTCGGTATCATTGAGTCATTTTCACTTGCAATTACCAACCTTCTATATCCATAATTTGTTGTTAAAATATAATCAAATAAAGGAAGATAATTCATAGTAACTGTTTTTGAAAACACTTGGTTTTTTGTCGGCATATCAAAAGCTTCTATAATTTTTGTATAAAGGTCCTCGCCGCAGTAACTTGTTATACCATATAGTTTTACTGTATCATAAAAATCCTTTGCCTCCGGAGTTAATGGTGAAGTCGAAAGAAAAAGCCCATGGACTTTTTTTTCAACTATACCTAATCCCACTAACTTTCCAATAAATGCTGATAAAATTTGCCCAGATATCGATTCTTGATATGCTTTTGCTTCACCAATAATTCTAAAACCAGTAGTTTTGTCGTTTCCCTCAAGATCATATTCTAGACTATTATGTTTTTGACGTATTTCAACGACATATCCATTTTTTCTTAGAAATTCAGCAAGAAGATTTTCGAATAAGATCCCTTTATAATAATTTGCATTTTTTTCATTTTGTTTATGGTCAAAAAATAGAAACACACTATCCTCCTAGTAAAAATTTATTTGTCATGATGATGAAACTAATAATTTAAAGTTTATTCACCCTCACTCATTAAAAAATTCTTAAGGCTTCCGATTATATACATTTGCTGCTCCTTGCAAGTTATAGCTTTCACTGTATGATTATCAACACCAACATTTTACCACATTTTTCTACAATATTTCAATACTATTATGTAAAAAATATAATACATTTATAAATATAGGCAGACCAGGATACCTATAGTAAGTAATCCTGGGTATGTCATTCAAATTGCCAGTTCATCAAGCTCCTCTGCCTCAGTTACTTCACAATCCTTAATGCTCTCTGTTCCTTTTTCTATTGTATTATCCACAATAACTTCATCTTTCTTATCAAGGTCAAGAAGTGCATTCAGTTCAAAAAGGCGGGTAAGTTTCGCTTTTAGCTCTTCCTCATGTGTGAATGGCTTTTCATACTCTGCTTTTGCATCTGCCATGTTTTTCTCGTATTCTTCAAGCCGGCTTTCAAGGTTTGTCAAACGATTTTCGAGATTTGCAAGAACATTTTCTATCCTTACCATATTACCATGAGGACTGTCACCAAGGTCAACCGAATATTTGCTGTTTCCATGCAGGATTACTTCGTAATTCTCTGAAAAAGGTTTATATCTCAATAAGAGTTCAAATCCTTTGTAGCTGCCGATGTTTTTATCCTTGCCAAGCTTGCCGATTTCTCCGAAATATGCTTTCAGTCTCATTCCGGCCTGCTCACGTTCGGTATATATTTTGCCGCCAAGTAAGATGGAAAAGTCCTCTGTCTTATTTTTATCACGGATTGCGATATCCTTTATCACACACTCCATATCCTGATTGATTTCCTTTATTTTTTTGGGATAGTGCCATGTGAAAGCATCCTGAAGGGAATAATGCTGATTTACATACGCTGTCTTTAGTATCTGCAACCGGCTGATTTCATTATCAATGTC
>CAZANH010000378.1:0-5744 GCA_964486515.1 uncultured Eubacteriales bacterium | reverse complement strand
AATTATGTGATAAAATGTAACAAAAAGATGAATTATGTTATAGGATGTGGTTATTTTGAAAGATAATATAATACGTGTTACGGATGCTGAAAAGGAATGTATCATAAACACAAGGGCTTTGAATGCCTTTGAGCTCAAAGACCTTCTGAATCAATTTAAAAATGTTCTCTTGTTTGCAAAAATTAATAACCGTGAAATTGATATTAATCATGCCGAAAATTTTGTTAAAAATCTTCAAATTTTAATGATTGAAAGGGAAAAAGAAACCGTAAGGAAACTCACTAAAAAATCCAACAGAAAAAAATCCGTTAAAAACGATGACGTAAATGCAACAAATACAAAAAATACTGAAAAAAAGACAGAACCGGATGCTGATGAGAATATGGATATAATCGGGGAAGATATTGAAAGTTTTGAACCAATAATAACAAAGCTTAAGGCGCGAAGTTATAAGGAACTCTTTAAATCGGGGAATATTTGAGTATGAAGGCTTTTAAAAATTTTTTTTTATTAAAACTGATTTTTGTTTCTGCAATTTCAGTTATTATGGCGATATCTTATGGCTGCAATAACAATAGAATTCCAACTGAAAACGAAAATGCATATAAAATAAAGCCTTTTGTGATAAATCTTGAAGGTGGAGACTGGGGCTATCCCTCCCCTTTCAGCCATTATTACAGGGGCCCCGGCGTATACAAAATGAATCTTGTTTTTGACAGTTTGCTGGAAAGAAGTGAAAACAACTATATACCGTGGCTTGCAAAAAGCTATGATATATCAGCTGATGGGCTTGCATATACATTTACTATAAGGAAAAATATAAAATGGCATGATGGCACAAATTTAACAGCAGAAGATATCAAGTTTTCCTTTGAATACTTCGAGAAATTTCCACCTGTTTTCAACGATTTGACAATAGACGGCGAAGACTTTATACAGTCAATAGATATTGTGGATTCAAAAACAGTGAGATTTAATGTAAAAAAACCATATTCAATAATACTGGGCAAAATTGGAATCATAAGAATAATTCCCAAACACATATGGGAGGATGTCAATGACCCGTATAAGTTTATTAATCCAGAAGCTGTCATAGGAACCGGGCCATATATTCTCAAGGTATATAATAAGGAACATGGAACATATAAATTTGAAGCTTTTAAGGATTTCTGGGGACCAAAACAAATTGTTGATATAATACAGTTTGTACCGGTCAGTGACAGTATACTGGCATTTAACAGGGGAGAAATTGATTTGACGGAAATCTGCCCTGATATTCTTCCGCAATATCAGGGCAGTAATGAGTACAGGATAATAAAAAACCCGGCATTTTGGGGATACCGGCTTATATTTAATATGGAAAAAAGGCCTGATTTAAAGTATAGAGAAATACGCCAGGCTTTTGCATATGCAATAGACAAAACCGAACTTGTTGAGAAGGTTGCAAGGGGGGCAGCTGTCACAGGAAGTGCAGGATTTCTTCCTGAGGGGCACATTTTATATAATCCGGATATAAAAAAATATGGGTTTAATATTGAAAAGGCAAAACAGCTTCTCAGTGGCAAAAAAATTTCATTTACACTGTTAACCGGAAATTCCAATGCAGAAGTAAGAATAGCCGAACTAATTAAAATAAGCCTGCATAAAGCCGACATAGATATCAGTATCACAAGCACGGATAATAAAACAAGAGATGCTGCAATCAAAAACAAGAATTATGAAATCGTATTAATGGGTCATGGCAACTGGGGAATTGACGCCGACCAGTTAAGGGCAATCCATACAAATGAAATAACAACAAATTTAAGCCCCTCGGCGGACGGAATACCGGGTTACAAAAACAATACCATAAACAAATTATGCAGCATGCAATTGTACGAATTGAATCCGGAAAAACGCAAGGAAACAATTTTTAAACTTCAGGAGCTTATTGCTGAAGAAATTCCTCAAATACCATTGTACAATACTACACCATATATTGTTTTCAGGCCTGAAAAATTTAACGGTTGGAAATACATGTTTGATCATCATGACGTAACTCATAATAAACTAAGTTATCTGGACGTGAAAAATGAATGACTGGAAAGATATTTAAAAAAATTTCAGAATATCTTATTACTCTGATTATAATAATTACGTTGAATTTTTTTATCCCAAGAATTATGCCAGGAGACCCTTTTACTTTCCTGTCATCCGATGAGGGCCAGATCTCAATTACCTATACCCAGGAACAGATAGAAAGGTATAAGGCATACTATGGCCTTGACAAGCCATTAACAGTACAGTATGCAATTTATGTTTCAAATCTTTTCAAGGGTAATATGGGATACAGTATTTATTATAATGACAATGTTATCAATATTATATGGAAAAGGCTGCCATGGACAGTGTCTATTGTCACAGCAGCCATATTAACAAGCTGTTTTATTGGTATAATACTTGGAAGTTTGTCGGCATGGTACCGTAATACTGTGCTTGACAGTGGATTATATGCTTTTATGGTTACAATATCGGAAATTCCTGCATTTTTAATCGGTATCCTATTCTTATTCATATTTGCTGCAAAACTTGGATTATTCCCGTTAGCCGGTGGTATGAAACCTTTTGCCGAATATGGCAGCCTCGCTGAAAAGATAAAAGATATAATGAATCATGCCTTCTTACCTGTTTTGACATTATCAGTCATAAAAATCAGTGAGTTTTATCTCCTTTCAAGAAACAGTACAATACTGATTCTTAAGAAAGATTATATGAGAACAGCAAAAGCAAAGGGCCTCAGTAAAAAACGCATAATATTCCGTCATGCTTTTAAAAATGCGATGCCCCCAATTGTAACAAGAATTTTTCTGTCACTGGGTGTTATGTTTGGGGCTGCAATAATAGTGGAAAATGTTTTTAATTATCCCGGAGTAGGCCGCTTAATGCAGGAAGCAGTAATTGTAAGAGATTATGTACTTATTCAGGGAATATTTTTGTTTGTAACAGTTGCTGTCCTTGCTATGAACCTTTTTGCGGATATTATTTACAAAAAAATTGATCCAAGGGTGTCACTATGAGTTATTTGAAAAATATAAAGATAATTATTAATAAATTTTCTTTTCCTGGTTATACAGGTATTTCAATAATATTTATTGTATTACTTTTAGCTGTATTTTCAAACTATCTTTCAATCTACCCTCATGACATACCTTCAGGTGCATCTCTGGAAGCTCCCGGACTTGCCCATTGGCTTGGCACGGATGATTTGGGAATAGACATATGGGCACAGATCTGTTTCGGAGCAGGGATCAGTATTATAATAGGTTTTGGTACGGCTTTTTTTGCTGGTATTGGTGGAAGTATTGCAGGTTTGTTTTCAGGATACATTGGCGGATTTACAGATAAAATATTCATGCGGATTACTGATATAATGATAGCCTTGCCCGATTTACCCGTAATGATTTTACTTGGAGCGTTTTTCGGGCCAGATATTAAAAATATAATTATTGTACTGACATTGTTTTCGTGGACCAACCCGGCACGGGTAATCAGATCAAAAATATTATCCCTCAAACATGAGAATTATATCACTGCAGCCAAAAGCTACGGCGCTGGTTTTTTACATTTGACATTCAGACATTTTCTTCCGGTAATACTTCCCCTTATTATGGTAAGTTTTATCCGGGTTTTGAATAGAGCAATTGTTGTAGAAGCAAGTTTGGCGTTTTTAGGATTGGGAAATCCTGTTTCAAAAAGCTGGGGATTGATATTGAATCATGCTATTAATTTCAAGGGCATATATCTTACCGATTACTGGAAATGGTGGGTAGTAACCCCGGCTGCTGCAATCATGCTCCTTGTGATTTCAAGTGCATTTATAGTAAGGGATATTGAAAAAATTGTTGATACAAAATTATAGAAGAGGTGAATAATGGAAGACTCAATTTTGAGAGTAGAAAATCTTTCAGTCTGTTATAATATGAATGAACCAAAGAATATAGCAGTAGATAAAATAAATTTCAATCTTCATAGAGGAAGCAGCCTTGGAATTATTGGTGAATCAGGAAGCGGAAAGACATCTGTTGCACTTGCATTGATGGGTTTAATTGAAAAACCTGCAAATGTTGAAGGAAGGATATTATTTGATAATTCTGATTTAAACAGCCTTTCCGAAAAAGAGAAAAACCTTTACAGGTGGAATAAAATTTCTATTGTATTTCAAAACGGCCTTGATATACTAAACCCTGTTCTAACCGTCCATGAACAAATATTGGAGTGTATACTGCAGCATACTTTACTTTCAAAGTATGAAGCAGGTAAAAAAGTAAAACAGCTGTTTGATATGGTTGGCCTTGACACAGTATGGGCAGAATATTATCCACATCAACTTTCAGGAGGTATGCAACAGAGGGTATTCCTTGCAATGGCTCTTTCCTGTGACCCTGAGATTTTAGTTGTTGATGAACCTACAACTTCAATGGATACTGTATCAAAACATAAAATAATGGAACTTTTAAAAAGGCTCCAGCGGCAAAACAAATTTGCTCTGGTAGTTATATCTCATGATATGGAAGCAGTTACCGAACTTACAACACAGATTATAGTTTTGTATTCCGGTAAAACAGTTGAAGAGGGTCCTTCCAAAGAAGTCCTTTTTAACCCTTTACATACTTACACAAGAGGTTTGATAAATGCATCTCCTGATATAAATCCTTACCGGGACCTGTGGGGGATACCTGGAGAGAAAGGAAGAAACAATTTTGGCGGCTGCCCTTTTTATGACAGGTGTAATCAGAAATTACCGGAATGCAGGACAAAGAATCCAAAACTCGAATATGTATCTCCTGACAGGCGGGTTGCCTGTAACCGCGGTGGGATTGTAACACTCTTATCAGGAAAAGATATTTATAAAAGCTTTACATTCAAAGGAAGAACTTTAACGGCATGTGAAAATTGTGAAATAAAAATACGTTCAGGAGAAGTGGTTGTATTGACAGGTGAATCAGGCTCAGGTAAATCAACTCTTGCCGGTATCCTTTCCGGGGTACTGCAGGCGGATAAGGGAACAGTATTATTTAACGGGCATAATGTAAAAGGAAATAATTTCACCCGTCAAAAAAACGGGATACAAATTGTATTTCAGGATCCATTTACATCAATTAACGAGCGTTTAACCATATTAGAAGCAGTAATGGAACCTCTTGACATACTGAAAGCCGGTACAAGATTTGAAAGGCTTGAAAAAGTAATACAGGCGTTAAAGGATGTTTATATTTCCTGTGATGAAGAATATTTGCAGAGAAAATGCCATATGCTGAGCGGGGGTCAAAGACAGCGTGTATCCCTTGCAAGAAGCCTTGTTATGGAACCTGCCGTACTTATCGCCGATGAAATAGGTTCCATGCTTGATTCATCAACACAGGCCAATATTTTAAGGCTTTTGAGAGGATTACAGAATAAGCGGGGGTTTGCAATGCTTTACATTACACATGAATCTGCATTGGCAAGGAAAATTGCGGACCGTGTATACATAATGAAAAAGGGTAAAATCATCAAAAATACTGCCCCTTTCTTTTTTTTACAAGCCATTCTTTGATTCTTGACTCATAGCCGTTGGTACCCGGTTCATAATAGGTTGTCGCCTTTATTTCTTCTGGCAGGTAATTCTGATTTTCACTGCCTTCCGGATAATCATGCGAATACTTGTATCCTTTTCCATAACCCAGTTTTTCCATACCTTTTACGGGTGCGTTTCTGAGGTGCAT
>CAZANH010000377.1:0-2279 GCA_964486515.1 uncultured Eubacteriales bacterium | reverse complement strand
GGTATAGATATTTTTACTCCTATTATTAATCCTCCGGAAGTGGCCATATTAGGTATTGGTGTAATTAAGGAAGAGCCTGTAATTATAGAGAAAGAGATAAAGGTCAGGCCTGTTATGTGGATGAGCCTCTCCTTTGACCATAGAGCAGTTGATGGTGCTCAGGCAGCCAGCTTTCTGAAAGGGTTAAAAGAGCTACTTGAAGAACCGGATATTCTTATACTTTAATTTGCTTTATCATATACTTGTTCTAGTTTCAGAATAGTTATTCCGGAACGAAGTTAAGGTTATACCGTTGAGTGAAGGAATAATTATTCTGAAGTAATAGGGGAATATTTGAAGTATAACTTACAGCATTTAAAAAAGCGAATTGCAGCTTATATTATAACCGGTTGTTTTGATTAATCTATTTTGATATAACCCGAGTTTAACAGAACATAAGTTTAAATATTGAGAAATATTTTTTGAAAACCGCAAGAAATTGCGGTTTTTTCCTTGCAATCCCAAAATATATATGATATAATAATGTGGACATATACAATATAAAGGGTGGATCGTTATGTTCATTGAGTGTTTTAAAAACAATGGCACAGACTATCTTAGAGTTGTCGAATCATATCGCGCTGGAGAACGCGCCGAATCGAAAAGTAGGCGCAGGGTCGTCCGCAACATCGGACCACTGTCGCGTTTCGATGATGGTAAACCGCATTATCTTGACCGGTTGAGACAATCTTTTAGAGACGGAGAGCCAATTATTGAGAACCTTAAGGATCTGGTTGAAAACAAGCCCGTTCGTAAACGCATTGTGGTAGAATACGATCTTGACAATGAGGACGACTGCGTCTGTGACCCTAAAAACATTGGATACTTTCTGCTCGATGGTCTTTATGACGCGTTAGGAGTATATGATGTCTTGAACAAGCACAAGTCCCAGACAAAGATAGAATATGACCTGAACGGACTCGCGAAACTGCTAGTGTTTGGGCGGATACTCTGGCCGGATTCAAAGTTTGAGACATTTGAAGGAAAGGACAGTTACCGGTTTACCGTCACCTCATCTGACAACTTGTATGAAATTTACCGGGCGCTTGACTGTCTGGACAAAGAATCGGCAGCTATCCAAAAACGGATAAACACTAAAATATCAGGGTCCATTGGAAGGAATATGGAGGTTTGTTTTTATGACGTGACAAACTTCTACTTCGAGATCAGCGACAATGACGCGGATGTGCTGGACACTGATGGTAAGGTTGTTCAGGAGGGAACCAGGAAAAAAGGCCCGTCCAAAGAGAAAAAAGGGGAGCCGATTGTACAGATGGGGCTTTTCATTGATGATAACGGCATACCGATAGCATACCAGCTATTCCCTGGGAACCACATAGACCAAACGACACTGCGTCCTGCCCTCAAAAAAAGCATTGACAAGATGAAGTTCGGAAGAATCATCATTGTAGCTGACGGCGGGCTGAACAGCGGTCCTAATATCGGACATATATTGGATGAAGGGAATGGGTACATCCTTTCAAAAAGCACAAAGAAAAGCGCCAAGGATGTAAAGAAGTGGATCCTTGATGAGGAGGGCTATGAATGGAACAAAGCAAGTACATTCAAATTGAAATCCAGGATCCGTGAGCGCACAATCACAAAAGAGAATGGCGAGAAAGAAATAATCAAGGAAAAGTTGATCTGCTACTGGAGTAAGAAGCATTACGACCGGGAAATGCACGAGAACCGGAAATTTCTTGAATATCTAGAATCCGTCATCAAGAATCCTGATAAATTAAAGGATAAACAGAAAAAGATCGAAAAATTCTTAAAAAAGATTGAAGTAGACAAAAACACCGGCGAGATAGTAGACATAAAAACACGTTTGTCACTGGATATGGACAAAATCCAACAATACATAAATTTGATGGGGTACTATACACTTATGACCTCAGAGACTGAAAAATCTGACAGGGAAATTATCAATAAGTACCATGGTCTTTCGAGGATAGAGGATTCTTTCAGGATAACAAAGAGTGACCTTGAAGGGAGGCCAGTTTATGTGCGTAAACCAGAGCACATCAACGGGCATTTTCTAGTCTGTTTTATAGCTCTTACAATGATACGAATTATCCAATACAGGGTTTTAAAACATCAGGGCAAAGACACACTAGACGAAGATGGTTGGGATTCAGGAGTCACAGCGGAGAGAATAAAGAAAGCACTATGTTCTTTTCAAGCCGATGCTATTCCCAGTGGATATTATCGCCTGACGAAACCGAACGGAGATATGAGGC
>CAZANH010000376.1:0-2876 GCA_964486515.1 uncultured Eubacteriales bacterium | reverse complement strand
TTCAATGGATTTGTTCTGGCAACACCTGCGGAGACTCATTATTCGATAGGTAAAAAGCTTCTTGAAAACGGCTGCAATACACTCATTGAAAAACCAATGACTCTTTGCTCTGAAGACTCGGAAAAATTAATTGAGATTGCTAAAAAAAATAATGCCAGGTTAATGGTTGGGCATATTCTTTTATTCCATCCTGCTATCAGAAAGATCAGAAAGCTGGTAAAAGAAGGAAAGATAGGCAGATTATATTATTTATATTCAAACAGATTAAATATGGGCACAGTTAGAACAGAGGAAAATGTCTTCTGGTCTTTTGCTCCTCATGATATATCAGTACTTGATTTTATTGTCGGCCAGCCGCCAATCGAAATTCATTCAAAGGGTGGTAAATACTTGCAGGATACTATTGATGATATAACAATAACACAGTTTGATTACCCTGATAATATAAAAGCTCATATATTTGTATCATGGATCCATCCTTTTAAGGAGCAGCGTCTGGTTGTGGTTGGAAGTAGGGGAATGCTTGCTTTTGATGATTCTTCAACAGATAGGAATATTCTGTTTTATAATAAGCGCATAGATTGGAATAATAATATACCAACAAAGATAGAGGAACCAGATGAAATAATAGATTATAAAAGATCACAACCTCTGGAAAATGAACTAAAATATTTCATAGATAACCTTGACAAAAGAATTGAAATAGCTGATGGTGAGAGCGGACTTGAAGTTGTAAGAGTGCTTGAAAAAGCTCAAAAATTTCTTGATGTAAGGAGCTTATCTTGAAAAAAAACAATTTTTTTGTGCACGCGAGTTCTTATGTGGATGATAATGTAGAGATAGGCAGAGGAACTAAAATCTGGCACTTTTCCCATGTTCAAAGCGGTGCCGTGATTGGTAAAAACTGCACGCTTGGCCAGAATGTAAATATTGGAAACAATGTAATTATAGGTAATAACTGCAAGATTCAAAACAATGTATCTATTTATGAAGGGGTGGAACTTGAAGACTATGTGTTCTGCGGACCTTCTATGGTTTTTACTAATATAAAAATGCCCAGATGTAAATATCCACAGAAGGGTACAGAATTTTATATTAAAACACTGGTTAAAAATGGTGCAAGCATAGGAGCCAATGCCACGATTGTATGCGGAAATACTATTGGTAGGCATGCCTTTATAGCGGCAGGCGCCGTTGTGTCTGATAATGTGCCTGATTATGCCTTGATGGCAGGTGTTCCTGCAAAGCAGAGAGGCTGGATTTGCGAGTGTGGGGGAATGCTCGGGGAGGATAAGATTTATAAATGCCATAGCTGCAATAAAGAATATATCAAAGAGAATAATGTATTAAAGGAGTATAAATAGATGATGCAGTTCATCGATCTGGCTGAACAGTATAAAAGGCTAAAAAAAGATATCGATCAGAGTATTCAAAAAGTATTAGACCATGGTAAATACATAATGGGCCCAGAAGTCAAAGAACTTGAAGATAATCTGGCAGATTATATCGGTACAAAATACTGTATATCTTGTTCCAGCGGAACGGACGCGTTGCTGATGCCGCTCATGGCATGGGAGATTGGCAAGGGTGATGCAGTTTTTACCACGTCATTTACTTTTATTGCTACCGCAGAGGTTATAAGTTTATTGGGCGCAACTCCTATTTTTGTAGATATTGACCCGGAAACTTACAATATAGATGCTGCAAGTCTTGAAGGATCTATAAAAAAAGTTATTAAGGAGGGTAAACTAAAACCATCTGTTATAATGCCTGTTGACCTATTTGGACTTCCGGCTGATTATGGAATGATAGAAAAAATTGCTGAGAAATATCGGTTAAAAATATTAGAAGATGCCGCGCAGGGTTTTGGCGGGTCCTACAATGGTAAAAAAGCTGGAAGTTTCGGAAGTGCTGCTGGTTTATCATTTTTTCCTGCAAAACCTCTGGGTTGCTATGGCGATGGTGGTGCAATTTTAACAAACAATGGTGAACTTGCTTCCGCATTAAATTCTATAAGGATACACGGCAAGGGTAGTGAAAAATATGACAATATAAGAATTGGATTAAACTCAAGAATAGATACGCTTCAGGCAGCTATACTGCTTGTCAAACTGGATGCTTTTAAAAAGTATGAACTAGAGGAAAGAAATAGAATTGCCGGTATATATACAGAAAGTTTCAAAAATGATATGGAAACACCATTTATACCAAAAGGTTACATTTCAAGCTGGGCACAGTATTCAGTTCTTGCAAGTAATTCTGAAGAAAGGACAGCTTTGCAGGATAGATTAAAATCCAAAGGAATACCTACAGCAATTTATTATAAGAAGCCTCTTCATCTGCAAGCTGCTTACAGTAAATTAGGTTACCAAAAGGGAGATTTCATAGCATCTGAAGATATTAGTTCAAGAATTTTTAGTTTGCCCATGCATCCTTATCTTGAAAAAGAGGCAGTCGACACCATAATTGACACAATTAGCAGTTTTTACAGTAATAAGCCTGAATGACAATTTTAAGAATTTCATACTATAGTAGATGATAATTAAAGCTTCTATATTAACTCATATAGTTCTCATTCAATAAATTTCAATGGAATTTATAAAAAAAAATATTATTTTATCTATAATAATCATATTATTTATTTCATTGTGCTTAAGTTACATACTAACTATCCCAGTATTTGAAGCCCCCGACGAGAACTACCATTTTCTATATTCATTCTATATTTCTAAATACAATAAATTATTTTCTAAATACAATGAGAGCATATCGGTAAACCAATATATCCAGGAGCATATAGATATAGAAAAAGATCCCGGTTTATATGCAGATGAGAAATATGCATTTTTAAAAAAACATATTGATAAAAATTATAG